>WJLX01000001.1 GCA_014728225.1 Candidatus Coatesbacteria bacterium
CCGGCGGCCGAGGAGCTGCGTGAGATCGACAACGCCTGGTACTGGGCCGAGGAGGCCGTCCTCATCGAGGGTCCGGAGGCGGGTAACGTCTACCTCTGGTTCCGGGAGTTGAAGGAGGACGCCTACTTCGCCGATGAGCCGACGGCGGGGTTCGCCCTACCGTATTTGATCGAGGAGCCGCGCAGCGGGATGGCGGTCTGGTTCGAGCTGCCGCCGCTGCCGTGGTTCGTCGAGGCCGACGCCGACGCGGGTTACGGCTTGCAGCTCTACTACTACATCGGGCCGCCGGAGACGACGGCGCAGATGACGATCTATACGGGCAACGGCGAGCTGATCTCCGCGGGCGGCCTGCTGACGGGGCGCCACTTCACCCAGCCGATCCGGGCGGCGGAGCTGGAGTACGGGTTGGCGGTGCTGTTGCGCTTCGACGAGCTGCCGCCGGACTGCGTCAGCATCCTGACCGCCGTCGGCGTGCTGCCGGGTAACGAGGGCTGGCCCGATCTGATCGACAACCTGCCCGCGGACCCCGAAGACTGGTAACAACAATCCGGCGCCTAGTCGGCTGTTTTGACTGTAACGATCTACCTCCCCGCAACAGGAAAGGCTCATCCCCCAGTGAAGACGGAACTCGTCCAGCCGAGCATCACAGAGACATTGCGGCCCTTCGGGGTCCGTCTGGCCGCGTGGTGGAGCCGGGATTGGCGGAGTAAGGTTCTCCTGCTGCTCGGCGGCGTGGGCGTTCTCGGCGTCATCGGTTTGCTGGTCCACAAGCTGCCGGTCTACGGCCAGATCGATCTGCGGCTGTTCTACGACTTCGGCCGAACCTACTACGAGGGGGGCGAGCTATACCAACTGCGCTGGGAAGGCTTCAGCTACCTCTACCCGCCTTTCTTCGCCGGTTTCGTCGGCTTGTTCGCCTGGGTGCCCTACCCCGTGTTCGCCCTGATCTTCAACCTGCTGAGCCTGTTGTCGACAGTGTTGGCGGTGGTTCTGTCGCTGACCCTGCTCAGGCCGCAGCTCAAGGAGCGCCAGGCCCACCGGGTGCTCCTGCTGGGGTTGTTGTTGTCGGTCTTTTTCATCTTCTACAATCTGCAGTACGGTCAGGTGAACACCCTGGTGTTGACGCTGGTGTTGGCGGGTGTTTACCGTGCGGAGCAGGGCGGTGACCTCCGGGCGGGTGTTTACCTCGGGCTGGCTTTCTCGGTCAAGCTGATCCCGGGGGTCTTCATCCTCTACTTCCTGCTGCGCGGTCGCTGGCGGATCCTGCTGTCGTCGGCGGTGGTCGCTTTGGTGCTCAACGTCGTCTTTCCCGTCGTCACCCACGGTTTCGAGACCTACCTCAGTGAGATCGGCAAATACATCAGCTGCATGACCGACTTTTTGGTCAGCGACGCCAGGTTCACCCCCTGGTACACCAACCAGGGTCTCTACAACGCCCTGGCGCGTCTGTTGACCGATCGTGATTTCCACTACGTCCACTCGATCAACCTCGTCAGCCTGAGTCCGACGGCCTTCGCTTGGTTGATGCGCGGGGTCAAGCTGGCCGTACTGGGTTCGACGGCCTTCGCCCTCTGGCGGCGCCGACGGGATTACGAGGATCGGCTGATCGATTACGCCCTGATGCTGGCGGCGCTGTTGCTCCTGATCGGCGTAACCGGCACCCATCACCTGACCCTGCTGCTGCCGGCCAACCTGTTGCTGGCCTACTGGTTCTACAGCGAGCGGCGGCGGGTCGGTCTGAGTCTGCTGGTGTTCTACGGCGCGGCCATCAACCTGCCGTTGTTGTATTACGTGGTCAGCTTCGCGGCCCCGGGCTTCTTCGAGAGCAACCTCCAATACTACCAGGCCGCGCATTTCTTCTACCCCTACACCGTCTACATGACGGCGGTCTGGGGCTATCTGCTCTACCGTCGGCTCAAGCGCCGCGAGCCCGAACCGCCGCCGTGAACGCCGAGCGGCCGGCCGTCCCCGAGCCCGCCGCCGTCTGGCGCCCGGCGGCCGACGGGCTGAAGCGGCTCTGGGGCCGGGCCTGGTGGACCAAAGCCTTGGTGGGCCTCGGCCTGCTGATCATCCTCGGGCTGACCTATTACGTCGGCCTGCGGCTGGTCGAGTGGGGCGACACCGACCTGGCCCGCTTCCACGGCTACGGTCGCGCCGTGATCGAGGACCGGCCCCTCTACCGGGAGCGCTGGAGCGGCGGCGAGTATCTCTATCCGCCCTTCTTCGCCCTGGCCCTGACCGCCCTGGCCTGGCTGCCCGTGGGGCTGTTCGCCTTCCTCTGGGGCCTGGTCAACCTGGCGGCCACGGCGCTGGCCCTGCTGTTCGCCCTGGTGCTCGTCGAACCGCTGCGCCACCGGCGTGGCCGCCGCTCAATCCTGCTCTGGCTGCTGGCGCTGAGCTGGGCCTTCTGGAACAAGAACCTGACCGCGGGCCAGCTCAACGCCGTCCTGTTGCTGCTGGTCCTGGCCGGCGTCCATCAACTGGAGCGTGGCCACGACGCCGGGGCCGGCCTGTTGCTGGGTTTGGCGACGGCGCTCAAGCTGACCCCGGGGTTGCTGCTGGTCTACCTGCTGCTGCGCGGACGCTGGAGGGTGATCCTCTGGGCGACGGGGATCTTTCTGGTCCTCAACCTCGTCGTTCCCCTCGTCGTCTGGGGGCCGGAGCGGCTGTTCGGCGAGTACGCCGTCTACCTGGAGTGCCTGTCGCGCAGCTTCCTCGGCGCCGTGAGCGTCCACACCTGGTACGACAACCAGGCCCCGGCGGCCCTGTTGACCCGGCTGAGCGCGGCCGCCGACTTCAGCCTCGAGGCCTCCCGGGTGGCCGTCGTGACTGAGCCGTTGGTCGTCTGGGGCCGGCGGATCCTGGCCCTGCTGCTGGTCGGTGGGACCGTCGCCGCGCTGTGGAAGCGCCCCGGCGGCTACCGCGGCCGCCTCATCGACTACGCCCTGCTGGCGGCCCTGCCCCTGGCACTGACCGCCACCACCTGGAAGCATCACTATCTGGGCCTGGTCCCCGCCCTGCTGCTTCTGGTACTATACTGGTGGGAAGACTCCGCCGGGCGCGGCCCGCTGACCGTCCTCGTCGTCCTCGGTCTGGGGGTCAACCTGCTGGCCTTGGGCGACATCCTCCCCGGCGCCCTGATCGGCGAGGCGGCCCGGCCGCTGCGCTACGCCCATTTCTTCTACCCCTTCGTCGCCTACCTGCTGGCGGTCTACGGCTGGCTGCTGACACGGCGCTGGAGCACGTTGTCAACGTCCGGGCCAACTCCGTCCCCGAGCGACCCGGCGCTACCCCAGGGAGTCGAAGATGCGTAAACTCCTTCTCCTGCTCGTGCTGACCCTGGTCTTCGCCGCCACCGCCGACGTCCGGCCCCCCGACCTGTCGACCGCCCTCGAGAACGACTACTACACCGCCGGCCTCGAGCGCTACGGCAACCAGGTCCTGCTGTACAACGTCATGCCCAACACCGCGGGCCGGTTGGGCGAGGATCCCGCCGCCGGCTTCATCATCCCCGTGGTGCTGCGCGACGTCGCCGCCGGAACCTACTTCGAGCTGTCGACGCCCCTGGGCTTCACCCCGGACCCGGAGGCCGACTACCGGTTGTTCATCCGCTACGGCGTCTCCGGCGACGAGTGGGTCGACGACATCCCGACTTACCGGCTGACCCTGCGGCCGGGCCGGGACGCGGAATGGCTCGACGTCGCCGGCCACGAGTTCGACACCGCCCTCGAACCACCGGCCTACGGCGACCTGCTGCACCTCGACGTCGGCGGCTTCTACCCCGAGGACGAGAGCGTCGAGATCAGCGCCGTCTTCGAGCTCTACCTCGTCGTCGCCCTGGCGACGGAGGAACCGCCGGGGCTCGACGCTCTGTTCGCCGCTCTGCGGGACGATCCCCCGGCGGGCACCGCCGCCCGGCTGGTCGACTACTCCGACGAACCGTAGGTTTTTTGTAGTTACATGTTGTTAACAAAAACTCTTACTATAAGGAGGAGAGATGCGGTATTTACTCGACACAAACGTTTTCTATGATTTAGAAGATGGCACACTAGACGAAGAGGCATTTGAAGAACATTATAAAGATCATGATTTATATAGTAGCATGATCAATTTTATAGAAATATCAACATCAACAAGAACAGATACAGCTAAAAAGGTAAATGTGGCACGTAAGCTATTAAAATATGATATGGTTCCTGATAGTAATGAAGTTCTTAAGGAGCATTTGATTGGAGAGAAAGCACTCAATAATAGTGCGATGTATATTAGTAACATTAATGATTTTGTAAATAATCCAGGTGACCAGCAGGTCGTGGAATACTTACAAGATATAGAAGGGGTGAGGACGAATGCGTCATTAGCCTTTAAAGAAGATGTTAATAGAATTCGACCTATTCTGTATATATATTATGGCGGTAAGAAAAACCTAGAAAGTAATAATTTTAATGCTTTGATAGATGACTTGCCCGATCTTATTGACGAAGGAAAAATGCTAGATATTCTTACAGATAGACTTAGGGATGCAATTAATGATAACTCTATAAAATGTAAATATGAAGAAATCCCAACAGGATTAAGGACTTATGTGTATGCATATTATGCATACATTCTAAGGAAAATTGTTGAGGATGAGGTTGCACTCTATAACGATTACTGTGATTTAGAGCAACTGATTTATTGTAATTTGTATGTTGATAAAGTATTGTCGAGTGATAGCATGATAAATGACATACTTGTAAATTATTTAGAAGAATTAATTATTGAGAACCCTAGGGAAAAATAACACAAGGATGAAACAATGCTCACCTTCATCCTGACCTCGGCCGCCGTCATCGGCGGGATCGCCGTCGGACTGGGCCTCCTCCTGGCCCTGGCCGACCGCTTCCTGGCCGAATACGGCGAGTGCGAGCTGATCCTCAACGAGGACAAGGAGTTGACCGTCAAAGGCGGCAACTCCCTGCTCTAC
>WJLX01000002.1 GCA_014728225.1 Candidatus Coatesbacteria bacterium
GGTTGGACCGGCGCCCCGCGCTCGAGGCCTGGCTGACGACGCTTCGTCAGCGCGCCAGAGCCTTGATCTCGCCGAAGCTGGCCTGGCGAATCGGCGTTAACTCGTCGCCGCTGACCTCGACGTTGTCGATCAGCACACCGTCGTAGTTGTTAAAGGTGTTGTCACCGTAAAGGACGAAGCCCAGCTTGACGTTGCTCTCACCGTCGGCGTAGTCCGAGAGGCCGTAATCCACGGCCCCGTACGTGTGGGCGCCGCCTCAGCAATCGAAGTAGCCGACGCTGCCGTCGTAGTAATCATGGGTCACGGCGATCTCGTGGCTACTCCAGTCGTCGCTGGAGACCCAAAGCTCGAAGACACCGCCGGGCGTAGTGTACCAGTCGAGGACGAAATCGAAGGCGATCGAGACGTTCTCGTAACCGCTGCAGTCGATGGAGAGGGTGTCCATCAGCAGCTCGAACTGGAAGTCGGTCTCCGTGGGCGAATAGGCGCAGTGGGCGCTGTAGCCGTCGGAGAAGGTGTGGCGTTGCCAACCCAGGTTGCCGCCGGCAGCCTGGTCGTTGATCAACCAGCCGTCGGGCGGGGTGTTGATGTTCCAACTGCCCGAGCCGTCCCAGCTTTCGCTGAATAGGGTGGCCGGCGGTCCGAAGTCCGTCGGGCCCAGGGCGTGGCCGGCGAAAACAACCGTGGCCAGCAGGCAGAGCAGCAAAGGTAGTTTGCGCATGGGCTCTCCTTTTCAGTTTAACGGTGCGTAGTGTTAAATTAGCAGAAGATGATGCCGTTCGCAAGCTCGCGGCCGAACTTTTAACCGCTGAAGCACTCTAAAGCCTGGGCGCGAGGACCAAGCCTCCGGCTCACCAACTGTTCAAACCGTCGTTCACCAGAAACGCCGCGTTGGTCTTGTCCCGCGGCGACGTGTTATAATCCCAGCCTGTTTCGCAACAGCGTGTTATCGCTCCCCGTCGGCGCCGACCGTTGAAAAACACACTCCGCCGCCGACAGCGCCATCGCCCCGCCCGGAACTGGCACGGTTTTTGCGGAAGGCGCCACTGCGCCGCCGTTCGCTACGGCGCCGAGATGCAAAAACCGTGCCAGTTCCGGGGGCGCCGTATTTCACTGACCGTGACGCCGCGCCGGGACCCGTTTTTCAACGGTCGGTACCGCAACCGTTGCGATCGTTGTCCGCCGAGCTCCGCGTCCCGAGCAGATAAGCAGCGCCGCACGGTTCAGCGCTATCCATAACACGGATTTGAACGGGCGGATGATCCGCCGCCCCACTGACCGATGACGACCGAAATCAGCCGCAGCAGAAACTTCTCGCTCATCGCCCACGTCGACCACGGGCGGATGATCCGCCGCCCTTACTGACCGATGGCGACCGAAATCAGCCGCGGCAGAAACTGCTCGCTCATCGCCCATCTCGACCACGGGCGGATGATCCGCCGCCCTTACTGACCGATGGCGACCGAAATCAGCCGCAGCAGAAACTTCTCGATCATCGCCCATCTCGACCACGGGCGGATGATCCGCCGCCCTTATTGACCGATGACGACCGAAATCAGCCGCATCAGAAACTTCTCGATCATCGCCCACATCGACCACGGGAAGAGTACCCTGGCCGATCGGATGCTCGAGCTCACCGGCACCGTCGACAAGCGCAAGATGCAGGAACAGGTCCTGGACACCATGGAGCTGGAGCGCGAGCGCGGCATCACCATCAAGGCCCAGAACGCCCGGATGAGCTTCACCGCCGCCGACGGGCGGACCTACGAGCTCAACCTGATCGATACCCCGGGCCACGTGGATTTCTCCTACGAGGTTTCGCGGGCTCTGGCGGCCTGCGAGGGCGTCCTCCTCGTCATCGACGCCACCCAGGGCGTCGAGGCCCAGACCGTGGCCAACATGTACCTGGCCGCCGAGCACGACCTGGTGATCATCCCGGTCATCAACAAGATCGATCTGGACACCGCCCGACCGGAACACGCCGCCGAGGAGGCGCTGAGCCTGCTGGGCGACCCCGAATCCCCCTTCTTCTTCACCAGTGCCAAGACGGGCGAGGGCGTCGCCGGGCTGCTCCAGGCCGTCGTCGACCTCGTCCCGCAGCCGACGGGCGAGCTGGACGCCCCGCTGCGCGCCCTGGTCTACGACGCCTTCTACGATGACTACCTCGGGGTGATCACCGCCCTGCGCGTCGTCGACGGCGAGCTGTCCGAGGGCGACGAGATCGAGTTCCACGCTCACGGCGGGCGCTACACCGTCTCCGACGTCGGCTACTTCGCCGTGGATCGGCGCCACGTCGACACCCTGACCGCCGGCGAGGTGGGTTACTTCACCGGTGCCGTCAAGGAGCTCGGTCAGGTACGCATCGGCGACACTCTGGTCCACGCGGGCCGGCGCGACAAGGTCCAGCGACTGCCCGGCTATGTCGAGCCGAAGCCCGTCGTCTTCTGCGGTCTCTACCCCACCGAAAACGATGACTACGACCTGCTGAAGAAGGCCCTGCAGAAGCTGGCCCTCAACGACGCCAGCTTCACCGCCGAGCCCGAGACCTCGGAGGCCTTGGGCTTCGGCTTCCGCTGCGGCTTCCTCGGCATGCTGCACATGGAGATCGTCCAGGAGCGTCTGGAGCGCGAGTACGACCTGGACCTCGTCGCCACCACCCCCAACGTCATCTACCGTATCAGCACCGCCGACGGCGAGGTCCGCGAGGTCCAGTCCCCCGTCGAGATGCCCGACTTCGGCGAGGTCGAGCAGGTCGAGGAGCCCTACATCCGGGCCACCATCGTCACCCCGCCCACCTACATCGGCAACATCATGAAGCTCTGCGAGGAGAAGCGGGGCGAGTACGGCTCGACGGAGTACCTGGACCCGGAGCGGGTGATGCTGGTCTTCGACCTGCCCCTGGCCGAGGTGGTCCTCGATTTCTACGACCGGTTGAAGAGCTGCACCCGGGGCTACGCCTCCTTCGACTACGACATCATCGGCTATCGGGCCAACGAACTCGACAAGCTCGAGCTGCTGGTCAACGGCCAGCCCGTCGACGCCCTTTCCGTGATTATCCACAAGGACAAGGCCTACCAGTACGGGCGCAACCTGTGCCTCAAGCTGCAGAAGCTCATCCCGCGCCAGCAGTTCGATGTCGCCGTCCAGGCCAAGCTCGGCGGGCGGATCATCGCCCGCGAGACCGTCAAGGCCCTGCGTAAGGACGTCACCTCGAAGTGCTACGGCGGCGACATCACCCGCAAGCGCAAGCTGCTGGAGAAGCAGAAGAAGGGCAAGCGGCGGATGAAGATGGTCGGCACCGTAGAGATCCCCCAGCGGGCCTTCATGAGCGTCCTGGGCGTCGAGGACGACCCCCACGAGATCAAGCAGAAGTACGGCAAGGGGCGCTAGGCGGGAACGCAGATGAGTAAACGCCGGGCGGGGTCGACGACCCCGCCTTTGCCTATCGCCCATGAGACTGTGCCGTCACTACAGCGGGTCGGTTGAACGGGCCGTGGATTGCCTAACCGACAACGGCGACGTTCTACGGGGGGACCTTACAGGCCCCCGTTCACGTCCAACTGCTGGCCAGTGGTCGACTGTGGGCGGGTGTCCGCCCAACCACCACGGGCGGGGCGCTATACCTCCGCCCTCGCAGTTGCAAACGCTGCTGCTATCCGTGCGAAAATCCCCAGGTCCGCCGACGGCTCAGAGGTCTCATCATCGCTTGTTCAGCAACCGCCGAGCAGCGGAGCCCCTGGCCGCCCATTCATCGATACGCTGTCTGGTTGTGGGTCTGTACGGCGGTGGTGGATAGGGAGGTTTTCTGGGCGGGTTCGGGGGCTCGTCATCATGCGCCTTCGACTTCTCCACCCCTGAAACAATGAATAGCGCGAAGACAAAGCCCCTGACACCGAAAGCAAATGCAGGGCCGCCGCCGCAGAGGAAGATAACTCCACCCAGAGCCCCGCCAACGATTAGACCGCTGAGGAATCTCTTCAGGTTTCTCGCGCAGCTATCTCATCATTGCGGGGATAATTATTAGAAGTATCATGGAACGTGTTAGGGCCAAATCAGACTGATTGGGCTCGAGCCGCTGGGCTGTTATTGACTCCCTAAATGCGCCTTTTAGAAACGAGTGTTTATTTAGCATGCCCTTATTGCTTGTTAGGGATCATCACAGAAGATGAACACAGAAGATGAACATCAGCTATAGTAGTTGGGTTCTTCCCGCGGCGTGAACGGGTCTGTCAGCCCGCCACCGGCGCGACGGGCAATGTGGCGGGGAAGAGCGGGTCGGGGGAGCGGCACGCCAACCGTCCCGGCTGCGACAACCGCTATCACTACGACTGCGCCGACGGGCGGCCTCAGTGCGAGCGTCGCGGCAAGCCGTTCAAGTGTCGTCGCCGGGGCGTCGCAACGAGCCGCCGGAAAAACGCGGCGAGATAGCCCGTCTGTTCCGGCTCGGCGTCTCGACCGTCCGAGCCGCCGCTCGCCAGGCCGAGCTGGAAAAGCTCGAAGGGCGCATGCTGTAAGCACAACGAAGTCGATGAGTCCTACTTTGGCGACCACGGCAGGGCAAACGTGGCCGGGGGGCCGGCGGCAAGACCCCCGTTTTCGGGCTGCTCAAGCGCGGTGGCCAGGTTCGGGTAATCCTGCCGCCCAACTGCAGCGAGAAGCGCCTGCTGGGCGCGATCCTGGAGAACGTCGAGCTGGACTCGAGCGTCTACTACGACGGTTTGAAGGTCTGTAACTGGCCGTCGCTCAATGGATTACACCACAAGCGCATCAATCATGACAAGACCCCGCTCAATGGCAAAGTGCATATCAAGGGCCTCGAGAGCTTCCGGGGCCGCGCCTGACGCCGCCTAAAAGCCGACCGCGGCGGCTTCAAGCGCAACTGCAGACTCTTTATCAAAGAGGGGGCATTCTGATTTAACAATCGCGACGACGAAAACGCGCTCAACCACCTCGGGAGCATACTTCGCACTTGTTGATAATCCGGTGATAATCCCTGAACTTTAAACCATTATCGGCTACAGACGATGGTCGTCAACCGTAGTAAGCGGCTTGACTGGTTTTGAGAGGACCTTAACTGCTGAAGACTGCTGCTGCCTTACTGCTGCTGCCGTAAGACGGACTGCCCGAATAAGACCCGGCGACTGTGAGTGGTCGCCCGTAAATATACCCAGGGCGGGGGGCTAATCCCCCCGCTCCACGGTTATATGTCCATGCCTGTATGGCTATTGATGACTCCCGTCCCCGGCGGCGTCACGGGTATTTCAGCCGGAACTTCTTGCGGTAGTAGTAGCGCGTCAGGCAGATCACCAGGCCGAGGAAGAGCAGGAACCAGGGGTGGAGCACCCCGGCGGCGACGGCGTAGAGCAATGTCGTACCCTGGTAGGCCAGCTTGACGTGTTTACGCTTGCCCCAGAGGGCGACGACGAAGAGGGGCAGGCAGACGACCCCGGCGACGAGGGCCGGTCGGTTGAGCCGGAGCAGTGCGGCGGTGACGCTGCCGGCCTGCAGGGTCAGGGCCAGCCAGCGGGTGAGGGCGGGGCCGCAGGTCACGGCGGTGGTGCGCTCGCCGGATTCCCGGTCGCCGGCGATGTCGACGACGGTGGTCAGGGCGAAGACGGCGCCCACGGCCAGCATGTAGGGCAGGGCGGTCAGCCAGAAGTCGGGCTGGAACTCGTGGACGATGACGTAGCCGATGGCGACGTTGAAAAAACCGTTGCCGAAGGCGTTGGCGGCTATGTCGAGCAACGGTTTGCCCTTGAGCTTGACCGGCGGGGTGTTGTAGGCGAAACCCAGGGCGATCGAGGCGGCGACGATCCAGAGGTAGTCCCAGTCGGCGAAGTACAGGGCGCTCGCCAGGGCCAGGGCCTGGAGGATTATCTGGTAGGTCCAGGCGGCCCGGCGGGAGATGTAACCGTCGCAGACCAGGAACAGCTTACGGTTGCGGCGGTCGGTCTCGGCGTCATTGAGCTGGTTGTTGACGTAGATCCCGCCGACCAGCAGGGTGTAGGCGACGAAGCCGATCAGCAGATCGAGATCGGGCAGCAGTTGCTCGGTCCAGCGGTAGACCCCGGCGGATTGGAGGCCGTGGTAGTGGCCCAGCAGCAAGAACAGCCAGACGGGGATCAGGATCATCGGCCGCAGCAGGAAGAAGTAATCCAGCAGGGCGAACCAGCGCGGCAGGCCGAGGCCGCGGTTGGTCTTGGGCCGCTCGAAGGGCACCTCGCCATCGCCGTAGAGCGGTTGGCGGTCTGGTGGTTCGGGGATGCTCATCGGGGGCGATGATAGCACAGTCGGCCGGTCTCGGGGAGGGCGGATGTTCGTCCCGGGTACGACGCCGCTATTGATGCGGTCCTCGTCGAGGAGCGGGAGCGGGTAGCCGGCGTGGAGATTGAACCCGGGTCCGGTCCGGGGCTGCCGGGTGAGTCAAACGGCGGACGGAGCATGCAGAAGGCGTCGGTCTGGCGCTGGATCGGTTAGCGCTGGTGTCTGTCACTCGAAGCGAGCTGAAGCCTTGAAACCTTTGGTGAGTTGCGATGCGGACGGCGTACATCGCTGTTCCAGCAGATTCGGCTAACAAGCAGGGGGCTTGTATAATGAAACCGCTTCTGCTATGCTTTCGGCACTCATGACGCGACAATCCGACAGCTTCGTCTTGGGCGCCCGGCGCTGGTGGACCGTGAAACCGGTCGACCCGCGCATCGTCACGCCCTGACGCAGCATCCAGAGCGCTGAGAGCAACGAGGTCGGCCCCGGGCCGGCCTTTTTTGCACCCCCCGGCCCTGCAATGGTGCCGGGTTTTTTCTTACCATCCGTCACCCATAAAACCGAAGGAGAGCGAACCGATGGAAAACCGACGCTATCTGCTGGAGAACCGCGACCTGCCCGACCGTTGGTACAACGTGGTCCCCGACCTGCCCGACGCCCTGCCGCCCATCCTCGACCCCGCCGACGACACCCCGCTGACGCCGCAGGCCCTGGCCCCCCTGTTTCCCGGGGAGCTGATCCGGCAGGAGGCCGCCGGGGAGCGCTACGTGACCATCCCGGAACCGATCCGCGACGTGCTGGCCGTCTGGCGTCCCACGCCCCTGGTGCGGGCCCGGGGTCTGGAGCGGGCGCTGCGGACCCGCGCGCGCATCTACTACAAGTACGAGGGGGTCAGCCCCGCCGGCAGCCACAAGACCAACACCGCCGTGGCCCAGGCCTACTACAACCGGCGCGAGGGCGTCCGGCGACTGGCGACGGAAACGGGGGCCGGACAGTGGGGGGCGGCCCTGGGCTTCGCCTGCGCCCAGTTCGACCTCGAACTCAAGGTCTACATGGTCCGCTGCAGCTACGAACAGAAACCCTACCGCCGGGCGCTGATCGAGACCTACGGCGCCGAGATCGTCTCCTCGCCCAGCCCGGACACGGTCTTTGGCCGCCGGGTGCTCGATGAGACCCCGGACACGCCGGGTTCCCTGGGGATCGCCATCAGCGAGGCCGTCGAGGATGCCGCCGGGCACGAGGACACCCGCTACGCCCTCGGTTCGGTGCTCAACCACGTCCTGTTGCATCAGACGGTCATCGGCCAGGAAGCGCTGCAGCAGTTCCAGCGCGCCGGGGACTTCCCCGATGTGGTCGTCGGCTGCTGCGGCGGGGGCTCCAACTTCGCCGGCCTGGCCACACCCTTCCTGCCCCGGATCCTGGCGGGCGAAGGACCCAGGTTGGTCGGCGTCGAGCCCTGCAGTTGCCCGACCCTGACCCGGGGACGTCGAGCCTACGACTTCGGTGACGTGGCCCGGCTGACCCCGCTGCTCCACATGCACACCCTGGGCAACGGCTTCATACCCCCGGCCATCCACGCCGGCGGGCTGCGCTACCACGGCATGGCGCCCATCGTCAGCGCCATGCTGGACGCCGGGCTGGTCGAGGCCGTCAGCGAGCACCAGACGGACTGCTTCGCCGCCGGGGTGCTGTTCGCCCGGACGGAGGGCTTTCTGCCGGCGCCGGAATCGACCCACGCCGTGCGGCGGGCGATCGTCGAGGCCCGGCGTGAGCCCGGACGGGAGCAGGTCATCCTGATCGGCCTGTCCGGTCACGGCCTGCTGGACCTGGCCAGTTACGGTCGCTACTTCGCCGGTGAACTGGAGGACTACGATTACCCGGCCGAGCAGATCGAGCGGGCTCTCAAGGGCCTGCCGCCGGTCAGGGTCACCGATCCGGTTTGACCGGCTCGACTAAGAACGATAAACGAGAGCGGGACGACCGTGGTCACAGTCGTCCCGCTCCGTCATGCCAAGGTGCGGCGGGCGGTCTAGTCCGAAACACCGCTGGAGACGCCGCCGTCGACGCTCTAGGGCAGGCCGAAGTAGTAGAAACCGGCCCCGGCGAAGGCGCCGCCGGTGAAATGGTCCTCGTCGCCGAACATGAACGAATAGCCGGCGTGGACGTTGAAGCCCAGCCAGACCAGGGGCTGCCAGGTGAGCTCGACGGCGGGCTCGAGCATGAAGAAGGTGTCGGTGTAGCGCTCTACATGGTAGCGGTCGTCGTCCAGCTCCTCGAGCTCCAACTGGAAATAATACTCGCCGCCGCCGATCAACAGGGGCAGGGAGATACGGAAGTAACCGCCCAGACAGAAGCAGGGCTCGACAATCATCCCGCCGTAGTAGAAATCGGCGTCGACCCGCTCCTCGTCCTCGCCGACGAGGAAGTAGTCGACCCCGCCGCCGCCGATGCGCAGCCAGTCGGTGATGGTGCCGAAGCCCCGGTTGCCGACGGCGACCAGGGTGCCCTCGAAGTCGGGATGGATGCTCGTCGGATCGAAGAAATTGATCCGGCTGAAGAAGCCGTCGCCGCCCGAGAGCTCGAAACCGCCGCCGTCAGCGTCCTCCGCGGCCGCCGACAGGGCCAGGACCAGCAGAAGCAATCCAAGTGTCCTCTGTGACACGGTCCTCTTTTCTTCGTTTTAGGGCTTGCGGCACGCGTGTATCCGGCGGGTCGACCCGGACAGAAAAGCTGTACGGGCATTCTAGCAGAAATTACCCGGCTTCGGGGAGCGCAGCGTCAGACGACGATTAAGCGCTGAAAAACAGCGCCCTCGCCGCCGGACGCCGCCGGCGGCTCGACGGCTCGGAACCGGCACGGTTTTTGCGGAGGCGGACCGTTGCCGCCGCTCCAACGGGCGCCGAGATGCAAAAACCGTGCCGGTTCCGAGCCGGGGTGGTCGGCTACCCAGTTCAGCCGTGGGCTGGTGGCTTGGGCGCTGTTTCTCAGCGCTGCTGCGGCGCCGCGGGAGCCTGGCGGGCCGTCGCGCCCGCTGCGGGGGGCTGTGACGCAGAACACAGAAATTGCCGTCCGGCGCACCTAGACTGGGCTAATTAAACGGGCGACAGCCGCCGTCGGCTTATCGCCCCTGGGCGCAAGTTTTGGAGGTTGAGCGGGGTACCGGGATCGAACCGGTGACGTTCAGCTTGGGAAGCTGACATTCTACCACTGAATTAACCCCGCTCGGGAAGCAGGATATTAGCATCCGCACCGCCGGCTGTCCAGTCGTCAGCCGACGTTGTCAACGGCGGTTCGTTAGCGGTTCGTTAGCGGTTCGGTTGTGGTTCGGTTGTGGTTCGGTTGTGGTTCGGTTGCGGTTCGGTTGCGGTTCGTCCGGCGGTCTGTGCCCGGCTCCGGAAGGCTGCAAAAACCTTGTCGATGAGCGCCGATTGTGCTATACTGTTCCAATTTACAAGACGTGAAGAAGTACATGAAAGTCGCAGTTCAAGTGAAGCAGATACGGTGAAACAGATACCGGATTGATTGCGGACCGTTTTCAAACAGAGTTCAGACAGAACCAACCCGTCGCCGCCGGCGGCGGATCGAGAGTGACACATAAGCGTTCGGGAGGAAAGATGAGAAGACTCGTTATCGCCCTGCTGCTGCTGGCCATGCCCGTCGTGGTCTCGGCGGAAGATTGGGCAGGTATCCACCGAGAAACCTACGCCCCGACCACCCCCAACGATCGCGGCGGCGTCGGCGTGACCAACTGGGGTGAGCAAACCGTCTCGGCCACGGGTATCGGCGTCGTTTCGGACAACCCGGTCAACGCTGCCCGGGAGCGGGCCAGCGCCATGCGCGCCGCCAAGATCGTCGCCCTGCGCAACCTGCTCGAGCAGACCAAGGGCGTCCAGATCACCTCGCAGACCACCATCCGCAACTTCGAGACCGTCGACGACACGATCATCGCCCGCGTCTCCGGCGTGGTCCAGGGGGCCACCGAAGTCGGCAACCCGCGCTACATGTCCGACGGCAGCATCGAACGTACCTTCGCCATCAACCTCACCGGCCAGATCTCCGAAGCCGTGATGGTCGAGGACTTCAACGTCACCCCCCATCCGGCCGACGGCAGCCACGACGGCCTGATCATCGACGCCAAGGGCAGCGGCGTGATGCCGGCCCTGAGTCCCAAGATCTATTCCGAGTCCGGCGAGCTGGTCTACGGCCCCGTGAACTGCGACCGCGATTACGCCGTCCAGATGGGCGTGGTGGGCTACGTGCGCACCGTCGAGCAGGCCAAGTCCAACGACCGCGCCGGTTCCAACCCCTTGGTGATCAGCGCCGTCAAGGCCACCGGAGCCGCCGGTTGCGACATCGTGATCAGCAACTCCGACGCCTCGATGCTGCCCTACATCCGGGGTATCAACGAATGCAAGGTAACCGTCGTCCTCTAACCGGGGCGCTGCATGTTTGTATCGCGGCCCGTGGGGCCGGATGAAGAAAGGATTCGTGTGATGCGCAAACTAGCCGTCATCCTGATCACCATCGCCGTGGCCGGGTTGCTGTTCGGCTGCCGCCCCGAGCCCGAGAGCTACGGCGACACGCCGGAGAGCCACGTGGCCACCGGTCACAAGTACCTCGATCAGCGCCAGTACGACAAGGCCATCGCCGCCTTCGAGCGGGCTATCGAGCTCGATCATCGCTACGCCCCGGCCTATTCCGGCATCGGCTTCTGCTACCTGCAGCAGAGCTTCGACTCCACCGGCGAGAGCCGCCTGGAGCTGCTGGACATGGCCCAGGAGAAGTTCAAGAAGGCCATGGGGATGGACCCCGACGACGTCTACGGCAAGATTGGCAACGGACTGGTCCATATCGAGCACGGCGATCTGCGTCAGGCCCGCCTGCTGTTCCAGGCCGCCAGCCACGACGACACCGAAGATCCGATCGCCAAGATGTGGTGGGCCATCGGCGCCGCCCAGGTCGGTTACTTCAAGGAGGCCGACTACGTCCTCGAGGAGGCCATGGAGATGGCCCCGGACAACCCGCGCATCCAGCAGGCCTACGATCGGCTCAAGCTGGCCGAGCGGCTGATGCAGGGCGTCGAGGACGAGGACTACCGCCGGATCGCCTTCCTCTACAACCTCGGCCGGGCCGACGCCGCGGCCCTGTTCGCCCGGGAGCTCGACCTGACCCGGATCGAACGGCGCAACGTCACCAGCTACGGCGGCCCCGGCTTCACCGGTCCCGGTGAGCCCGAGACCGGCGCCGAGGAGTACTACGCCACCGACATCGCCGGCCACTGGGCCCTGCCCGAGATCAACCTGATGATCGAGACCGGCCTGATGGACACCTACCCCGACGGCGGCTTTTTGCCCGACGCCAAGATGAACCGGGCCGAGTTCGCCTATCTGGCCGCCGCCGTCATCGCCAAGGTCACCGGCGACACCGAGCTGCTGCTGCGCGGCATGAGCGGCGAGAGCCAGTTCAAGGACGTCCGCGCCGACAACTTCGCCTACGGCGCCATCATCGCCTGCACCACCCGAGGCATCCTCCAGGCCGACGCCGACGGCTTCTTCCGCCCGCTGGACTACATCAGCGGCACCGACGCTGTCAACGCCGTGCGGACCGTGGAGACGATTCTGGCCGCATACTAAACGCCTGCTGGAAGGGGGGCGGGCAGCCGTCCCCCGAGCCGGCGAGACGTGTTTCCCTGCGAGGGGGCGGGAGGTGACGTCATTTCACCCCCGCGGCGCCTACCGCCCCTGAGCTTGAACCTTACAAGGAGCAACCATGCGCAAGCTGATCACAGCGCTTTCCCTGTTGGCGATCCTGGCCGCCGGACCCGTCGCGGCCGCCGAGACCGTCACCGTCCAGGCCACCGGAATGGGCGTCATCTACAACGGCGACGTGGCCAAGGCCCGCGACGACGCCGTCAAGGACGCCATCCGCCAGGCCGTCGAACAGACCACGGGGATGTTCATCGACTCCCAGACCCGGGTCGAGATGTTCCAGACCCTCGAAGACTCCATCTACGCCCGTTCCAACGCCTACGTCACCGACTATCGCGTCATCGACGAGGGCTACGGTTCCTTCGAGAACTCCTACGAGGCGACGGTCGAGTGCACCGTGGCCGTCGGGCTGCTCGAGGAACGCCTGGCCGAACTCGACGTGACCAGCATCGCCCCCCTGATCGGCAACCCGCGGATCATGGTCATCGTCGAGGAGGAGAACCTGCTTCAGGGCTACCATTACTACTGGTGGGACTGGAGCTCCCTCGATATGGGCACCACGGAGATGACCCTGCAGGAGATCCTGATCGATAACGAATTCGACCTGGTCGACGCCGCCCAGGCTCGTAACAACATCGACCGCGACATGGTGATGGCCGCCCTGACCGGCGACGCCATGGCCGCCGCCGAGATCGGCCTGCAGTACGGCGCCGAGTACGTCATCACCGGCAAGGCCGTCGTCAAGGGTTCCGACATCACCGCCTACGGTGTGACCTCGGGCAGCGGGATGCGCTCCTACCAGGCCACCGTCAACCTCAAGGCCTACTCCACCGGTTCGGCGCGGATGGTCGCCTCGACCTCCAAGAGCGCCAGCGCCGCCCACACCGACGACCTGACCGGCGGCAACGAGGCCCTGCGCCAGGCCACCCGCCAGGCCGCCGATAAGGTGATGGACCAGATCCTCAAGGCCTGGGCCAAGGAGGCCGCCTCCGGTCAACGGATCCAGGTCACCGTCTACAACGCCGACAGCGCCACCCTGAACAAGCTGATGGTCTGGATGCAGGAGCAGATCCGCGGCGTCGAGCGCGTCACCGTCCGCCAGCACTTCGGCCTGACCGCCAAGCTCGAGGTCGAAAGCGACTACGATGCCGGCCAGCTCGCCAAGGAGATCAACTACAAGCCCTGGGGCGAGGGCGACTTCGAGGTTCTGGTCTACGGTCAGAGCTACGATCAGGTCCAACTGGCCGTGGCCCCCAAGGGCGAAGAGCCGCCCGACGAGGAAAAAATCAACATGGAATAACGGCCCCGCGCCGTTCGTCAGTCTTTAACCGGAGGATGACATGCGTAAGACTACCACCCTAGTTCTGGTCGCCCTGCTGCTATTGGCCGGCGCCGCCGGCGCCATGGAGATGCGCAAGCGTATCGCCGTCTCCGCCCTGGAAGATAAGGCCGGCAGCTCCTACAATGTCGGCACCGGCCTGGCCGACGTGCTGACCACCGCCCTGGTCAACACCGGCAAGTTCCAGGTCTACGAGCGCGATCAGCTCGCCCGGGTCATGGAAGAGCAGGCCCTGGGTACCAGCGGTCTGGTCACCCCCCAGACCGCCCCGGAGATCGGCAAGCTCCTCGGCGTGCAGGCCATCGTCTACGGCTCGGTAACCGAGTTCTCCACCCAGGAAGACTCCGTCGGGCTGGGCACCATGATGGGCGGCATCGGTTTCAACCGCTACACCGCCCGGGTCACCCTCGACCTGCGCATCATCGACACCACCACCGGCGAGATCATCTTCGCCCACTCCGCCACCGGTGAAGAAAGCGAGGCCGGCGGGGCCCTGATGGTTCCCGGTATGGTCATCGGCGCCGGCAGCGACTTCAATAACACCCTCGAGGGCCAGGCCGCCCGCCAGGCCATCGACGAAATCGTCGAGGCCATCACCGTCAAGATGCGCGACATCCCCTGGACCGGCGCCGTGGTCAAGGCCGACGGCGACAAGGTCTACCTCAACGCCGGCATGGAATCCGGTATCGAGACCGGGATGGAGTTCAAGGTCTACCAGAAGGGCGAAGAGCTCATCGACCCCACCACCGGGATCTCCCTGGGCGCCGAAGAGACCCTGATCGGCATCATCCAGGTCATGGACGTCAAGGAAAGGTACGCCATCTGCCGCATCACCTCGGGCGGCGGCTTCACCGCCGGTGACATCGTCCGCGAGAAGGGCTACTAGACCCTCTCGCCCGACGTACCCGGCGCGGCCGCGCCGACAGCTATTCCCCGGGGGTGGCCGACCACGCCGCCCCCGAACACTACCGCCCCGCCGCGGCCGCCGTTGAAAAACAGCCACCGGAGGCTTACACTACAATCAACAACGCAACGGCGGAACCGGCACGGTTTTTGCGGAGGCGGCACGTCGAGCGCCGCGGCGACGGGCGCCGAGATGCAAAAACCGTGCCGGTTCCGCCGGGCCCCGGGGGGTGACGGCGCGCGGTCGGCGGGGCTGTTTTTCAACGGCGGTCCGCAGAGCGCCCGCTCGACCTCGACCCTGGGCGGCTCAAGCTCGGCCGTGCAACAGACAACGCTCTGCCGGAGTTGTCCGCTTCGAACCGCCGTAAGTGGAGTGAGCCACCGAGGGGTACCGCTGCGTTGCTGTTCCGCGATGTCAGATAAGTGAGCAACCAACGACCCTTACGACTGACCCGCAGGTGCGATGAGACACCACAGACCACTCAAGCGTTTCACAGTCATGTGTTGTGCGATCTTCTTTCTGGTCGCTCTCGGCTCGCTTGCCGGTTGCGCGCCCAAGGAGCCGCCGCGGGTGCTCAGCCGCAACCCGCGCTCCGGTGAGCTTTACCTGCTGCGCCGCATCGTCGTGGCGCCGTTGGAGGATCGCTCCGGAGCCGCGGCGAGCGTGACCGCGGCCCTGACGGACAAGCTGACCACCTATCTGGTCAAGACCAATATGTTCCGGGTGCTGGAGCGCGGCCAGTTGGAGCGGGTGCTGGAGGAGCAGGCCCTGGGTGCCGAGGGCTTGACCACGGCCGTGTCGGCGGCCCGCCTCGGCCGTCTGCTGGGTGCCCAGGCCGTCGTTCTGCCGGCGCTGACCGAGTTCGGCGTTTTGGAACACCACCTGGGTGACTGGCAGAGCGAGGACTTCGCCCTCGATATCCGCCGCATCATCATCGGGATGGACCTGCGCTTCGTCGACACGGCAACGGGTGAGGTCTTCTTCGCCCACCACGCCGAGGCGGCGGTTCGTTCGGCGGGCGCCCTGATCGTGGGCGACAACATGGCCCTGGGGCATCAACTCGAAGACGAGAGCAGCCAGGCTTCCGCGGCGGCCCGTCGGGTGATCGAAGAGCTGGTCGAGGCCGTCGTGGTCACCATGGAGGAGCCACCCTGGGTCGGCGCCGTGGTCAAGCAGAGCGACGAAAAGGTCTACCTCAACGCCGGCGCCGATATCGGTGTCGAGGTGGGGATGCGTTTCGCCGTCTATGCCACCGGCGAGGAGCTCATCGATCCGGCGACGGGGATCAGCCTGGGACCCGTCGAGGAGCGTGCCGGCAGCCTCGAGGTCGTCGAGGTCCACGAACGGTTCTCGATCGCCCGGATCCTCGAGGGCGGCGCCTTCGAAGCCGGCGACTTCATCCGCCTACCGCCCCCGGCCGACGATGTTCCGACCAGCTAAAACGCTACCCGCCGTCGGCCTGGCGCTGATGAGCGCCTGTCTGCCCGTCGACGGGGAAGGCTCGCACCTCGAGCGTCGGCTGGTGGTCGACGTGCGGTCGCGGGAGCCCGAGAACGAGGTCTGGGCCCGCGGCCTGGAGGAGCTGGCGGTTGCCGAGCTGGCCGAGCTGCCCAGCCTGGAGCCCCTGGGAACGGACTCCCTGCTGGCCGCGGCCGGCGGCCTGGCCGCTTTGCCGACGGAGACCGCGGACCCGGCCTCGACGGCCCCGCCCGTGTTGGTCGTCGGCGAGGAGCTCCACGGCCTGGATGTCCAGCTTTACCTGCTCGGTGAGTTACGCCGCTTCGCAGTCGGTGTCGACGAGCCCGGCGGCGCGTCCTCGATCCAGGGCTTCGCCACCCAAACCGCCGTGGCCGAGCTGCGTTTGCGGCTCTACCTGATGGGCACCGGCGAGCTGCTGGCCCAGAGCGACTACACCGCCGAGTTGACCGTCAGCGGCATCGAGCGCCACCGCCCCGGCGAGCCGATCGGCGACGACGCGACCTTCACCGCCACCCTCGAGGGTCGGGCCCTGACCGCGGCCGCCGAGGGCGCCGTCGGCAGGTTGGTGCGCGAGATCGCCCGCGCCCCCTGGAACGGCTTCATCGACGACTTGACCGCCGACGGCGGCGTCATCCTGCCCCTGGGCTACCGTGACGGCGCCGCTCCGGGCGATGTGTTCATCGTCTACGAGCCCGGCGCCGAACGCGGCCGGCGGGGCAACCGGGTCGGCAGCGTGCGCCTCGAGGCCCCCGGAAGCGACGAATCCTACGCCCCGCCCTTGTCCGGCGGCGGCTTCAAGCCCGGCTACCTGGTCATCCAGGAACTCAAATCCCGCTGACCGGCGTCAAGCGTTATCCCGGCCTCGCGAACCGCGGTTCGAAGTCATGGAAATCTCAACCCCTTCTTGACTAACCGACAGACCCGCCTCAGACCGCCGGCGCCGCCGGGGGAGGAGGATTACCGATGAAGAAAACCGTTCTGTTACTGCTGCTGCTCCTGGCCCTGACCGCCCTGGCCGACGCCGAGGTGACCTACCTCGTCGGCAGCGTCAGCTACTACCGCGGCGGCTCAAGCCATACGGCGAGCCTGAACACCGAGCTCAACAACGGCGACGTGGTCATGACCGGCGCCCGCTCCCGGGTCGAGGTGACCTTTGGCGACGGTTCCCTGGTCCGGTTGGGCTCCAACGCCCAGTTGACCATCGAACGTTCGTCCTCGGGCGGGCTGGGCGAGGCCACCGTGGTCAGTTGCTCCGGCGGCCGCGTCTGGAGCAACGTCACCCCCTTCACCAGCTCGGACTCCGGCTACGCCGTCAAGACCCCGACGGCCACCGCCGCCGTGCGCGGGACCGTCTTCCGCGCCGACATCTACCCCGACGAGTCCACCCTGCTGCGCGTATACACCGGCAGCGTCGAGCTCTGGAACCCCATGGCCGCCCTCGAGGGACCCCACTTCTGGGAGACCGAGAGCGCCGAGGGCTCCGGCGGCACTGGTCGCCACGAGGTCGTCGGACCCCACGAAGTCTCCGGACCCGTCGAGGTCTCCGAGGAGGAGTGGGAGCAGCTGCTGCTGGAGAAGATGACCCAGATCTATATCGGCGGCGACGGCGCCGTCGGCGAGTCCGGCGAGTTCACCCTCCAGGAGGAGGCCGACGACCAGTGGGTCGCCTGGAACATCGAGCGCGACGCCGAGCTCGGTCTGGAGCGCGTCGAGGGCTCTGGGGCCTTCGACGATTCCACTGACGATTCCACTGACGATGACACAGATGATGCCGATGATTCCCCGGGCGAGAGCGACGCCGACGGTAGCAAAGCCCTCAACAACGGCGACGGTATGTAGCCCGCGCGGCAAGACATTTCTGCGAACGGCGCCGGGAGACCGGCGCCGTTTTCTTTGTATCAGTACTGTGGACGGCGTTACCGTCGCGCGGACTGCGCCGTCACTGCCACAGCCTTCGGCGACGCCGGGCTGCCCGGCGGGCGCAGCGGCGCAGCAGCTCAGCCGTGTGGCCCTCTCGTCCGGGGCCGTCGAGCAGCGGTGGGCCGTGGCCCGTGGCCAACACCCGGGGCTCCAGCTCGGCCAGAACGGCGAGGGTTTCCATCGCCCGCCGCTGGTCCCGGTTGGTGTACGGCGCCGGCGGCGAGACCCGCGCCCGGTTCGGTCGCAAGAAAGCCGCCGTCAGGCCGACGAGGGACCCGGCGTCGACGGTCAGGACGGCGTCGCCGGCCAGCAGCACCCCGTCGTCGGCGCGCCGGAAGACCAACTGCCCCGGAGTGTGACCCGGCGCGGCGACAGCGGTCCAGCCGGGCATCCCCGGCACGCCGCCGGGTTTGAGGGGCCGGGCGCAATTCGCCAGGCTTTGTTCGGCCAGGATAGCTGAGACCTTCTCCTGCGACAGCCTCCGCATGATGGGCAGGACGATCCAGTGGTCCAGCGGAATGGCGAAACGCTCCAGCGTCGCCAGGTCTTCGGCGATGGCCAGGGGCAGCTCGGGCTCCGGCACGTAGACCGGGCAGCCCCAGCTCCGGGCCAGCTCCGGTGCCGCTCCCGCGTGATCCGGATGGACGTGGGTCAGCAGGATGGCGGCGGGCGGAGTGTCGGAACCGCAGAGCCCGTCGGCGGCGCGCTTGATGGCCCCGGCGTTCCCGGCGACGGAGGTGTCGATCAGCGCCCAGTTCATACCCGAACGGACGAAGTAGACGTTGCCCGCCAACAGGCCGCAGGACAGCCAGTGCACGCCGGGGGCGATTTCTCTGGGCTTCGGGTTAAGCATTGTTCTCACCCGAGCGCTTCCTGGTCGGCTGACAGACAACGGCAGCGGATGATTCATGCGAGATAGTTCCAGCGTCTTGTAACAGAGCCGGAAGGCTTATCAGCGTTACTAGACGCCAGATAACAGCCCGGGTTGTTTGATGCGCCCGATGGAGACAATTCCCGTGCTGAGTCGCGGCTGCTCAATAATCTGTTAACGGCGGTCCGGCAGACCGAGACTCGCAAGTCCTCGTCCGCCGGGCGTGTAGCGCTGGACGGGTAAGCTCCGCCGGCGAGACCCGTCGAGACACCCTGCGGCACGGACCTGGTTCAAGCGGAACCGGCACGGTTTTTGCGGAGGCGGCACGTTGAGCGCCGCGGCAACGGACGCCGAGATGCAAAAACCGTGCCGGTTCCGCGGCGCCGGGAGTGGTATTGCGCTGAACGACGGCTAACGGGTCTCGCCGGCGGACTGGTCACCCCGGGCCAGGATGGTCAAGGCCGCCTGCTTGCGTCGGGGGACGGGGATCACCCTGCCGCTGGGGCCGACGGTTTCCAGCGCCGGGCCGATGCAAGAGGGGCAGCCGTGGCTGCAGGGGCACTCGGCCACCCGCTGGCGCGCCCCCTCCCAGAGCTGGGCGTGCAGGGCGTAGAGTTTTTCCGAGAAGCCGATACCGCCGGGGTAGTTGTCGTAGAGGAACAGTTGGGGCTGAAACTCCTCGCCGACGGACTCGGCGAAGGGGTCGCCGGCGGACCAGAGGTTCTTCAGCGGCTCGCCCTCGCGCTCGGCGCCCAGGGCGGTGCCCAGATCGCGCACCTCGCACATCAAGACGAAGGCCGCCAGGTTGTGCAGGGCGTACTTGGCCCCGTAGAGTCCGGCGACGAGTTCGGCTTTGTTGTAGTCCAGCCCGGCGAGGAAGCCGCCGTCGAGCCGGGCCCAGTAAGCCGTGGTCGACATCTCGCGCTCGGGCAGTTCGACCTCGCCGTAGCCGACGTTCTCCTGGGTGTAGTAGCGGATCTTCTTGAAGCCGACGACCTTGTTGGCGACGTGGACCTCGCCGTAGTGGGGGCGGGCGGGGGTCGGCGGGCCCTCGTCGAAGATGTCGAGGACGTGGACCGCCGTCTTGTCCTCGGCGTCGGTGTAGTAATCGAAGTCGCCGCGACGGACGTAGGCCTTGCGGTTGTCGAAGTCCAGCTCCTCGACCTGGTACTGGACGCCGTCGTGGACGTAGACGGCCTTGGGAAAGATGTGGTAGAAGGCGCCGGAGTAATCGATCTCGCCGATGACCCGGGGGCGGTTGATGCCGGAGCGCTCCAGGCGTTCGTCGAAAGTCTCCCCCGAAGCGCCGCTGCCCATGGCGGGGCGTCCGGCTCGTTCGACGATGACGAAGTTGTCCCGGGTCAGCGAACGCAGGGAGACCTCCTGGGCCGGGTAGGCGTCGGCCATCCAGTACCAGCGGTCCTCGGCCCGGTGGACCAGCTCGCCCTCCTCGAGCAGCTCGAGAATCTCCTCCAGGTTCTCCCCGCCGAAGGTCTCGCCCTCGGCGAAGGGCATCTCGAAACAGGCGCACTTGACGTGCTCGAGCAGGATCAGCAGGTTGTCGGCGTTGATGCGGGCGTGCTCGGGGGACTGTTCGAAGAGGAATTCGGGGTGCTGGGCGACGTACTGGTCCAGGGGCAGGTTGCGGGCCAAATAGACGGCCACGGAGCTGCCCGAGCGCCGTCCGGCGCGTCCGGCCTGCTGCCAGGTGCTGGCCACGGAGCCGGGGTAGCCGGAGATAATGCAGCAGTCGAGCTTGCCGATGTCGATACCCAGCTCGAGGGCGTTGGTGGAGACCACGCCGCGAACGCTGCCGTCGCGCAGGCCGCGTTCGATCTCCCGGCGCATCCGCGGCAGGTAGCCGCCGCGGTAGCCGCGGACCCAGCCCCGGCGGTCCGGCGAGCGCTCGACGACGTCCTTGAGGTAGCGCACCAGGACCTCGGTGTTGATGCGCGAGGTGGCGAAGACGATGGTCTGGACGTCGGCCTCGAGGAACTTGGCCGCCAGCCGGCGGGCGTGCATGATGTAGGACTCGCGCATCCCGGTGTTGGCCTGGACGATGGGGGGGTTGTAGAGCAGGAAGTGTTTCTCGGCCGTCGGCGCGCCGGATTGATCGACCAGCTCGACGGGCTCGTCGAGCAAGGCTTCGGCCAGCTCGCGGGGGTTGGCGATCGTCGCCGAGCAGAGGATGAAAACGGGGTCCGCGCCGTAGAAGCGGGCCACGCGCCGCAGGCGCCGCAGGACATTGGCCATGTGGCTGCCGAAGACCCCGCGGTAGGTGTGCAGCTCGTCGATGACCACGTACTTGAGGTGCTCGAACAGGGACAGCCATTTGGTGTGGTGGGGCAGGATACCGGCGTGGAGCATGTCGGGGTTGCTGACGATGACGTTGCCCGAGCGGCGGATCTTGCGCCGCACGTCGGCCGGGGTGTCGCCGTCGTAGGTGTTGGCGGTGATCGCCGGGTCGAGCTTCTCGGCCAGCTTGGCCAGCTCGACCATCTGGTCCATCCCAAGGGCCTTGGTGGGAAAGAGGTACAGGGCGCGGCTGTCCGGATCGCGCAGCACGGCGTCGAGGACGGGCAGGTTGTAGCACAGCGTCTTGCCCGAGGCCGTCGGCGTCTGGATGACGACGTTTTCGCCGGCGCCGATCAACTCGATCGCCTCGCGCTGGTGGGTGTAGAGGCGCTCGATGCCCGTGGCGCGGATGACCTCGACCAAACGGGGGTGGAGGAAGTCGGGAAAGTCGGCGTACTGGGCCGTCCGCGGCGGCAGCACCCGCCAGTGGGTGATGCTCTCGCGGTAGGGCGGCCGCTTGAGCGACGCCAGGACGCTGTCGATGCCTTTGGCCATGCTGCTTCGCCTGGATGGGGGGTTGGTTTGGGACTCAAGGGTCGTTGGCCCGGAGACGGGCGTTCCGCCGGAGCTCGGCCGTCTATCAGCTTCGCCGCCCAGCCCGGCGCCGTCACGCTTCTTGCATTCCGCGGTTTTCGCCAGGGCGAAAACCGCGGGCAAGAAGCCCGCCGGCGCCTCGCCGAGTCGCCGGTCAGGCGTCGCCGGCGCGTTTGAGGATCGTCCAGACCAGCAGGGTCAGCCAGCGCGAGGGCCGGCGCTTCTGGACGAACTCCCAGCCCGACCAATTGACCAGGTCGTCGCCGACGACCTGGCCCGCGGGGAACTCCTCGTCGCCTTTGGGTTGTTTGGAGCTGCGGCCGTCGGGGTTCCATTTGAGCCAGACGGATTCGGCCTTGACGCGACCGTCGGTGTCCCGCTTACTCCGCAGATGGTCGAGGAGCTCGGCGAAGGCCGTTTCGTAGCGGCAGCGGGGGAAGCGGCTGAGGACGTCGGCGAAGTGGACGATATCGTACCAGATTCGCGGGGCCTTGGGGCGGCCGAAGGTGGTGCCGATACCGAAGAGGTAGTGTTTGCGTCCGGTCCGGCGCTCGCTCCAGTGCTGGAGCAGACAGTCGATCAGCCGGTCGGCGGCGGCGCTCTCGCGCAGCTCCGGCAGGGCCGAGAACAGACGCAGGGTTATCAGCGAGGCGTAGGGGCAGGGCTCGTCGCGCTTGCCGGGGCCGTTGAACTCGGGGCCGTGGGTCGGATCGGCATAGCAGGGGCTGCCGTAGTCTTCCTGGCGCGAGAGGATGTAATCGACACTGCGGCGGACGCGATCGTCGTTGCCCAGGCCCAGCTTGACCAGGGCGTAGCTGATCAGCGGGGCGTCGGTGGCGAACCACGTCCAGCGCTCGCGACCGTCGCCGCCGAAGGCTCTGGGCAAGCTGCTGCGCACCTGGAAGGGGCCCTCGCGCGACTGGTGGGCCAGGATGGTATCGATCGCGGGTTGCAGCCTCGCGGCGGGCACGCCGATCTCGGCCAGGAAGACCAGCTTGTGCAGCGGATGGGCGGCGTTGTTGTGGTTCTTGATCGGCGGCTGCTCCTCCCAGGCGTTGACCTCGTCGATCAGGCCGGCGACGAGGGGTTCCGTGGTCAACGCGGCCCGTAGCGCGTAGGCATCCCTGACGGTGACCACGGCGGGCAGCAGGTCCTCGAGCGCCCGGTAGCGCACGAAGGCCGGGCCCTTCATCAACCAGTCGGCGGTCTTGAGCGGCAGGTCCATGGTCGGCGTTTCCTCCATCAGACGGGCTCTGTCGGGCCCGTTTCAGCGGGATTGTGCGTGCCGAGCTTACGCGGCCGCGAGCCGTTATCCGGTTGGGCGTTCGGCCCCGCCGCCGTCATGGAGCGGCCGGACCTTTGAAAAACAGGACGAACCGGGAACGTTTGAAGACCGCGGTCGGAACCGGCACGGTTTTTGCGGAGTTGACACCGCCGGGTTGTTGTCAGGTTCAGCGAGATGCAAAAACTGTGCCGGTTCCGGGGTGCGGAGGTCGTTGACGGTGCCGGGCCGCCGGGCGCCTGTTTTTCAAAGGTCCGGCGCGGCAGGCCTGGAGCAGACCGCTCGCGGGTGAGGGTGGCGGTCAACTGGAGGCCGGACGGGCGACGACGTAGGCGGCCACCTCGCGGGCGCCGGCGGCGCGCAGGGCGCGGGCGCCCTCGGCCAGGGTGGCCCCGGTGGTGGTGACGTCGTCGACGAGGAGCACCCGCTTGCCGTCCAGAGCCGTTGCTTCGTCGACGGCGAAGGCCTCGCGCAGGTTCTCCCGGCGGGCCTCGTCGGGCAGGCGCACCTGGGGCACGGTATCGCGGACGCGCAGCAGGCCGTCGGCGAGAGGCGCGCCCCACATCTCGGCCAGGGGGCGGGCCAGCAGCTCGCTCTGGTTGAAGCCGCGCCAGCGCAGGCGTTTGCTGTGCAGCGGTACGGGCGCGACGACGTGGGGGCGCCAGGAGCCGAAGAGGGCGTGGGCGCGCTCGACGAGGAGTTCGGCGGGTTGCCGCGCCGCCGTGGGCCAGAAATCGTAC
This sequence comes from Candidatus Coatesbacteria bacterium, assembly GCA_014728225.1. Lineage (NCBI taxonomy): Bacteria > Candidatus Coatesiibacteriota > Candidatus Coatesiibacteriota bacterium. Next base: position 23,397 of record WJLX01000002.1, read on the forward strand.
TTGCAGAGGTAGATCAGGCTGACCAGAGGTTCACGGTAGAGGGCGGCGGCCCGGATGACCAGGGGCGGCGGCAGCAGGCGGCAGTCGAAGCACAATCCCGCGGGCCGTTCGTCGTCGTTGAGGGGGCGGCCGCAGGTCTCGCAGACGGGAGCCTTGACGAGTTCGACGGACAGCCAGCAGGGGTCGCAGAGCCCCAGACGCCGTCCCGGCGGCAGGCGGTGACCGCAGAGGACGCAGGCCGGCGGATAGACGAGGCGCAGCAGGCCGTCGAGCCCTTCCTTGAGCGTTTGGGCGAGTTTCATGGTTCGAGGCCGTTTTTATAATCGTTGACGATAGCGCTGAGGTCCTTCAGGGCCGCGACGATCCGGGGCCCGGCCCGGGTGTGGAGGTCCGGATCGAGGGAGTAGACGCGGCCCCGGCGGACGGCGGGCAGCTCGCCCCAACCCGTTCTGCTCTCGACGTCCGCCGGGTTGGTGGCGCCGTCGAGGAGGATGATGATCTCCGGCGCGGCGGCCAGGACGGCCTCGGGCTCGACGCGATGGTAGGCCCGGGGCAGTTCGGCGAAGACGTTGACGGCGCCGACGGCGGTGAGCAGATCGTGCTGCAGACTGCCCCGGCAGGCGGCCATCAGCGGCTCGGCGCTGATTTCGAGGTAGACGCGGGGGGGCACGGCGGGGCGGCGTGAAGCGGCTTCAGCCAGTGTCCGTTCCAGTTCGGCGGCTGACGTAGCGGCGGTTTCCCGGCGGTCGAGGAGTATTCCCAGCCGCCGTAAGGCTTCGACCAGGTCGGTGAGTTTGGCGGGTTGGTGGACGTAGGCGGTCAGGCCCAGGGTGTCGAGCTTGGCCAGCAGCGGGGCCTGTTCCAGACCGGCCAGGATGACCAGGTCGGGCCGCAGGGCGGCGATCAGCTCCGGATCTGGGTGGGAGAAGTCGCCGACGACGGGCAGCTCCAGTATCTCCGGCGGGTGGTCGGCGAAGCTGGAGCGGCCGACCAGCAGCTCGGCGTCCAGGGCGGCGACGACCTCGGCGGCGTCGGGGCTGCAGGCCACGATGCGGTGGGCCGGTTCGGTCAGGGCCACGGTGCGGCCGGCGTCGTCGACGACGCTCAGCGTCGTGGAGTCGGGCGTGCGGCGACCCTCGTCCGCGCAGGCGCCCAGGGCGCAGAGGAGGGCGAGGAGGAGGTGGTGGGCGTATCGCCGAAGCTGACCGGAGGATGTTTCCGGGCGCCGTGCGCATCGGCGGCGTAGTGAAGGGCGGAGGTCGTTCATGACGGCGTTTCGTCGGTTGGCTCAGCCGAGCGCCAGTTCCTTTTCGGCGGCGCGGAAGAGGACCAGCAGCGGATCCCAGACGGGGGAGGCCGCGGGGTGGTAGGCGTAGTCCAAGCGGGCGGCCTCGCCGACGCTCATTCCGGCGTGGATGACCGTGGCGGCTGAGTTGATGCGGTGGTTGGCGCCGTACTCCCCGGCTAGTTGGACACCCAGCAGGCGGCCCGTCGGGCGCTCGACGACGGCGGCGCAGTCCAGGTAGGTCCGGGGCTTGTGGAAGGTGGCGTGGGGCAGAACGCGGATCTCGACCAGGGTGGTGTCGTAACCGGCGGCGGCGGCCTGGGCGGGGTCCAGACCCGTACGGCTCAGCTCGAAGCCGTGGAGCTCCGTGGCCCGGGTGCCCAGCACCGGCGTGGTTTTCTCGGCGTCCCCGGCGGCGTTGGCGCCGGCGGTGCGACCGGCCCGGTTGGCGTAGGCGCCGTTGGGCAGATGGAAGCGTCCGCTGCGCAGGGCGTGGCGCACGGTGGCGCAGTCCCCGGCGGCGAATACGCCGTCGACGCTGGTTTCCTGGCGGGCGTCGACGACCAGGGCGCCCGAGGAACGCTCGGTTTTCAGTCGGTCGCCCAACGGGACCAGGTTGGGGATCACACCAACGAGTTCCAGCGCGGCCTCGGCCTCCAGGCGTCCGGCGTCGGTTTCGACGGCGACGAGGCGGCCGTCGCGGCCGTGGAGGTAGCCGTTGACCCGGGCGCCGCGCTGGACGGTGATCCCGAGCTTCTCCAGGTGTTTGTTGAGGCGGGCGGCGACGGACGGGGCCAGGCCGAGGGGGTTGTCGGCGGCGCAGACCAGGGCCACTTCGCCGCGTTGGGCCAGGGCGCAGGCCGCACCGAGGCCCTTGAAGCCGCAACCGACGACGGCGATGCGCCGGGGCCGCCGCTCCTGCAGGTAGAGGTGGGCTTCGACGAGGTCGTCGTAGGAGTGCAGGGCGAAGACCCCGCCGGCGTCGCGACCGGGGATCTCGAGGCGGCGGGCCAGGGCGCCGGCGGTATAGACCAGGCGGTCGTAGCTCAGCTCGTAGGGCGCAGCCTCCCGTGGGGCGACGCGCAAGAGGCGTCGTGCCGGCTGGACCTCGACGACAGGGGACTCCAGCCGCAGGTCCAGGCCGCGGCCCTTACTGAAGTACTCGGGTGGGTGGGCGACGACGCGGGCGGGGTCGTCCAGGCGGCCGGAGAGGACGTAGGCGAAGTTGCAGTTGGAAACGCTGGGGACGGAACCGGCCTCGAGGACGACGACCGCGGCGGCGGGGTCGCGGCGTTTGGCCCGCGAGGCGGCGGCCAGACCGGCGGCGTTGGCGCCGACGACGGCGATTCGTTTAGCGGGCTTCATCTTCCTCGCTTCGTTGCAGTCGCTGGATCGAGACGGCGCGAGCCGTCGCTTCGTCGAGGTCGACGATCACGCCGCGCAGCGCGGCCGGACCCTTGGCCGGGGTGGCGCGGAAGGGCAGCGCGGTCAAAAAGCGCGGCATGACCTCGGCCGGGGTGACGCCGATGACGCCGTCGCGGGGTCCGCACATCCCGGCGTCGGAGAGGTAGGCCGTGCCGTTGGGCAACAGGCGCTCGTCGGCGGTCTGGACGTGGGTGTGGGTGCCGACGACGGCGCCGACGCGGCCGTCGAGGTGCAGCCCCAGGGCGATCTTCTCGCTGGTGGCCTCGGCGTGGAAATCGACGAAGACTACGGCGGCTCCCTCGTTGGTCAGCCCGGTCAGGGCGGCGTCGGCGGCGCGGAACGGGCAGTCGGTGTTGGGCATGAAGACCCGGCCCTGGAGGTTGAGGACGCCGACACGGACGCCGGCGCCGCGACGACCCGGCGGGACCGCGAAGACGCCGCAGCCGCGGCCGGGAACTCCGGCGGGGTAGTTGCGCGGGCGCAGCAGACAGGGCTCGTTGTCGAGCAGCTCGTAGCCCGGCCGCTGGTCCCAGATGTGGTTGCCCGAGGTCATCACGTCGATCCCGGCGGCGCGGAGCTGCTTGAAGGGCTTGGGCGAGATCCCGGCGCCGCCGGCGGCATTTTCGACGTTGGCGATCACCAGGCTCGGCTCGAACTCCCGGCGCAGCCCGGGCAGCAGCTCGCGGACGACCCGGCGGCCGGGGCGGCCGAAAACGTCGCCGAGGAACAGCAGACGGATCAAGGTTCTTCCTCCTGCGGCGGGGTAACATCGCGACCGGCCAGGCGGCGTCGCAGGCGTTCGCGGCGGTGCTCCAGGCGGGCGAGGTCCCGCTCGCGGCGCACCGGATCGGTCAGCACCCGTCGCGCCCGGCCCAGGGCCTCCTCGACCAGCTCGGCGGCTTCGGCGTAACGGCCGACGCGGTGTTCGAGGAACTTGGCCTCCTCTTCGTAGGGGCGGGCGTCGTAAGGACCGCGGCGCAGCTCGGCCCACAGCGGACGGGCCCGCTCGAAATCCGCGGCGCGCTTGTAGTGCAGGCTGAGTTCCCAGCAGGCCCGGCGGCGCAGCTCATCATCCAGGCCCTCGGCCAGGGCGGCCTCCCAGAGCTCGGAGCGCACGTCAGTGTAGTAATCGAGCAACCCGAGCCCAAATAGCTCGGTCGGGCACTGGTAGTGTTGGAGGGGCTCGGCGGCCAGGCGCAGGGCCCGGGCGGCCAGCACGGGCAGGCTGCAGATGTCCTGCTCGTTATGGTAGAAGATCCGGCCGAGGCGTTCGGTGACCGGGGCGCCGCGCAGATAGGCGAAGTAGAGAGCCGGGATCTCGGCGCCGGGGATGTCGCCGTGGCGCTCGACGGCCAGCACGCCGCGCTCGACCTCGGCCAGGGAGCAGCTCGGCAGGCGGTGGCGCCACAGACGGCGGGCCCAGGCCAGCAGGTCGACGTGGTCCGGGGTGCGCTCGATGAAGCTCGGCCGCAGGCCGTTGAGCAGATAGCGGGTGCGCAGCAGGGGCCAGTCGAAGGCCCGGCCGTTGTAGGTCACCAGGCCGGAGCAGTCGTCGAGCCATTCGGCCAGCAGGTCGAGCTGGCCGCGCTCGGCGGCCGGGGAGTCGATGAACAGTTGCCGCAGCAGGTAGCCCGCGGCGGTGAAGCGGCCGACGCCGACGAGGAAGGGCAGCGTGCCCGTGCCGCCGGCCAGCCCCGTGGTCTCGGTGTCCAGAAAGACGGCCCGGGAGAAGTCGAAGTCCGCCGGGCAGCGGCTCTCCAGGCCGGCGAGCCCGGCGGTGCCGCAGTCCAGCAGGTCCCCGAGGCTGACCCCGGCGTGACCCTCGTCGAGGGGGTGCAGGTGTTCGACGACGAAGACGTGTCCGTGGGCGGTTTCACGCCAGTCGCCGTCGACGACGGCGTCGAGGTCGAGGCGTTCGGCGCGGCGGGGCGCGGGACGGGGCGGAGCGTCGAGGCGCTTGACCGCCTCGGCGAACTCCAGCCCGCGGCCCTTGGCGGCCAGCAGGCGCCTGAGCCGCTCCTTGGCCGAGGCGACGTCCTTAACCGGAGCGATGTCCGATTGAGTACCCGGAGCGGCCTGCTCCCCCGCCCCCGGCGCGGCGGTGTCGTCGCTACCGACGGGGGTCTCTTCGGACGTTTCGTCGGACGTTTCGTCGCACGTTTCGTCGGCGCGATCGCGGGAGGTCGGCGCACCCAGGCGGGCCAAGCGTTCTTTGAGGTTTCTCTTTTTCATTGTTGTCGGTGCTTTGTCCGCCGTCTAGTATAGCACGGCGGACCGCCCCAGCGTCGTCTCGCGGCCGTCGTTTCGGGGCGCGGCTTTGGAGCCGTCAACGCTTCTTGGTTCATCCGCCGGTGTTCCACTCGATTCAGCGTATGCTAACCGTAATATCAGCAGCAACTTATATCATGATGACAAGAAAACGGCCTTGACACTCACATAAGAAAAATCTACTATCATATAGCTTGAAAGTATCATATGCATATCCCTTATGCTATTCCATCAACATTCCATCAACGGGACAATAGACGACTGGACAGTCAGACGCTTTCAAGGGAGACGGCGCTTTATGGAAGAACGTGAGCTGATCCGGCACTTCATCGGGCTGGTGGGCGACTACCTGCCGCTGACCGGCCTCAAGGGCACCGCGCCCGAGCATCTGTCCCTCCACGTTCTCGAACACATCCTGCGTCCGGTGCCCAAGGCGCTCAACACCGGTCGGCTCGAGGCCGACGAGGCCCGCCTGTTCCTCGTCGGTTTTTTGCCGCTGGTGGGCGAGCTGTTCGGCGCCGACGGGCGGCAGGCGCTGCAGGCCGAGCTGGAGTCGCCCGTGCCGGAGGAGCTGACGGTGCAACTGGAGTACGGGCACGTTCGTCGGGTGCTGGCGCAGCGCGGTCTGGAGCCGCCGGCCTCGAGCCTGACCGGCCGGCCGGAGCTGCTGGCCGCCGCAGTTGTTTGGCGCCTGTTGGAGCTGCCCCGGGAGAAGCGCCTGCGGCCCTTCCTCGAGCTGTTCGGCGGTGGCTCGACCGGGGCGCTGAAACTGCGGGTGAAGATCGCCAGCGGCCTGGGGGCCCAGCCCGGACGCGTCAGTCTGGGCGGCGACGGACTCGAGGAGTACCGGACCCGCGAAAGCTGTTTGCTGGAGGGCGCCGACGGCGACACCGTCGAGCTGGAGATCGCCTGGGTCTCCGGCGCGGGCGAGGCCGCCCTGACCCCCGTCGACGCCAAGCTGCTGGGCGTCGGCAGGGGCGATACCGTCGGCGTGATCTTTCCCGAAGTGTAAGCGGTCAACCCAACCCCAACAAGGGAGGAAACCATGGGCAGCTTTCCCTGGATAAGACTGGTCAACCTGGTCTTCTGCATCGCCATCCTGATCCTGGGTGTCATAAAATACCGCAAGACCGACGTCAAGGCCTACCTCTACGTCGGGCTGGGTTTCACCATGTACGCCATCAGCCACGCTTTCAACATCTTCGGCATCGCCGGCAATCCGGGCATCACCGAGACGCTGATCGGCGTTCGCTCCATCGGCTACATTCTGGTTATCATCGGCATGGCGGTCTAACCGGACCGTCCGGGAGCCGGGACCGTCCGTGGGCGGTCCCCTTTCCCATTCAAAGGTACAGGGTGACCGTCGTTGTGGCAGACTGAACTGGACGTCGGGCGCTTCCGACTGCTAGACTGGATTGGACGAACGACACCATGACCCTTCGGAAGTCGCCTCAGGAGCCGCCATGAAACGCGCCGTCGTCTGCCTGCTCTGCCTCCTCGTCCTCGCCGCCACGGCGGAGACCGTCATCCTCCAACCCGGACAGCAGAAAAGCTACGACGCCTTCTGCTGGGAGCTCTACCCGGACAACAACTACGGCTACAATCCGCTCCTGCGCGTGGCCACCCCGGACCATCAGGACCAGGGGCAGCACGCCCTGCTGCAGTTCATCGACCTGGTCTACCACGAGGGACGCCTGGTCCTCTCCGCTCTGCTCGAAGTCTACACCGTCGGCGTCGAAGGCGACGGCGGGGAAGTCGAAATCGGGGCCTGCGACTACTGGTGGGCCGAGGACGCGGTGACCTGGAACACCTTCATGTCCATCCATCCGCATACCGAACGCAGCGCAGCTTATCCCGGGGGCGGCGGGGATTGGCTGGCCGTCGAGGTCACCGACATCGTCCAGGAGTGGCTCGACGGCGGCCTGGCCAACTACGGCTTCATGTTCTTCGACGAGGACGCCGACAACCGCTACCTGTCCTTCAACTCCAGCGACTTCGGCACCGATGACACGGTGCGACCCAAGCTGACTCTGGAGCTCTCCGAGGAGGCCGTCCAGCCGGTAAGCTGGGGCGTGATCAAGGCCCTGGAGTAGCCCGTAGGACAGAGTCCGATCCGCGGCGGTCGCCCCCCGGCGGCCGCCGTTCTCACTGTGGGGGATTGGCGGATTCCGAGCGCAGACAGCTATACTTAACCTGGGAATAGAATCGTCTACAGGCTGAAGCCTACTTTGAACGGGGGGAACCTATGCGGCATTATCCGCTGATAGCCCTGTTGTTGCTCGTCTCTTTAGCCGGCGTCGCCGCCGCCGAGACCGTCGTCTTCCAGCCCGATGTCGAGACGGGGCGCGACACCTTCGTCGTCGCCAGCTTTCCCGGCACAGCGATGGAGGGTTGGGGCGTGTTGTGGGTCGAGGCCGAAGGCGGCCCCGATGAAACCCACGCCCATACCTACATCGCCTTTGACGCCCTCGACGAGCATCTCGGCCGTACCGTGGCCGCGGCGGAGCTGCAACTCTACGTCAAGAACCTCGAAGGCGGCGGGACCTTCACCCTCGGCGCCGTCGACGGTGAATGGACCGAGAAAGATCTCTGCTGGAATAACCGCCCCGGCACCTACGAGCGCAGCCGTCAGCCTCTGGCCTACCCCGGCGAGCCGGACGCCTGGCATACCATCGACGTCACCGACTACGTCCAGGCCTGGCTCGACGGCACTATCCCCAACCACGGTTTCTGTCTCTACGACGACGACGACGAGGCCGCCTTCGTCAGCGCCTACGCCGCCGACAAATGGAGCGAGGCCGAGTATTTTCCCAAGCTGATCGTCGAGTTCACCAGCGCCGCTGTCGGACCATAGCTCGACCGGCTTGATCCTCCGGCAATCCGGAACAACCCGGGGACCCGAACAGCGAGGTTCTTATGCTGATACGCGTTGTCATCATCCTGAGCCTGCCGCTGCTCTGCGCGACCTGCGCCGAGACTGTCACCCTGAAGCCGGACCACGAGGTCAGCAATGACGCTTTTTTCTGCGAGTCCGATCCGACGAGGAACTACGAGGGCGACGGCATCATCTCCGTGCAACCTCCCTGCGACACCCACCAGCGCCTCCAGGCCTACCTCGAGTTCACCGAGCTCGATGACTACCTGGGCTGGCAGGTCGACTCGGCGGAGCTGCGCCTGTATATCAACAACGTCGTCTCCTACGGCAGCTGGTTCCTGGCTGCCGGCGACGCCGCCTGGGACGAGAACACTCTGAACTGGGACAACCGTCCCGGCGCCGTGGCCGGCAGCGAGGTTGAGCACGTCAATCCCACCCAGATGGAAACCTGGCTGAGCCTAAACGTGACCACCCATGTCGAGGAATGGCTCGACGGCAGTCTGCCCAATCACGGTTTCCACCTCTATGACAACGACTGGTGGAGCAGCTACTGGTCGGCCATCGCCGCCGACGAGGGCGGGGACTTCGCCAAATTCCCCCAGCTGATCCTGGACATCGAGGATAGCGCCGTCGAGCCGGTAAGCTGGGGCGTGATCAAGGCCCTGGAGTAGCCCGTCGGCCAGAGTCCGATCCGCGGCGGTCCCCCCCCGGCGGCCGCCCTTTTCTATTAGGGATCTTCTACCGTCTTCGGACCGCTACCTGTCTGTAACCTGCTGATAACATAAGTGATGGGTAGGGCGCACCATAAGTTGGCCGATGGCAGATGAAAATGTAAGAGATGCGGCGGGAAAGATACTCGACGACCAAGATATGCAAAGCTATCTCAAGAGAAGCAAAAAGAGACAGCTCGCTTATTGTGGCTGCGCGTTGCGGCGGCCGCCGCGGCCAGGGCGGTCGGCATATCCGCTAATAAACAGCAGCCAAAGGTGCAATCGACTTACAATCGACTTACGATCGATTAAGTGAGCGCCGCGCCGCCGCTCGCCAGGCCGAGCTGGACCCGATCAGCTACACCGTTACACCGACGGCCGGCGGGCCCACAAGAAACTCTCGTTCAACGGCTTCCACCACAGGCGCATCAAGCATCAGGAAGAGTACGCCAACGGAAAGAACCATATCAACGGGCTCGAGAGCTTCCGGGGCGACGCCGAGCGCGGCCGATAAGCCGATCACTGAGGATTCGAGCGTAACTACAGACTCTTGATCACTAAAAGGTCGTTCCGCTTCAAGCATCGCGACGACGAAAACGCGCTCGACTAGCCGCAGGATGCACTGCTCAATTGGTCCGCTCAGGTTACATGATGCCTCTATTACTCCACTGTGGGCGGGTCGCCTGATCAAACGGAGCGACTCAAGCGCTGGAATAAAACAGGCGGGTCGGGTCCGATAGTGACGATTGTCACATTATCGTGCCGGCTCAGCGGCTAAACTGCTGGGGCAATCGATCGATCCGCCGGCCCAACCACAACCCGGAGTAAACCATGCGTCTGACAATCCCGCTGTTGATCGTCGTTTTCGCCTGCGCCGCCCTCGGCGACACCGTCACCCTGCAGCCCGACGGAGCGCTGAGCAACGACACCCACACCTCCCAGGAGCATCCCGACACCCCCACCGACGACCTCTTCCTCTGCGTCGCCGCACCGGGATATGCCGACGGCGCCCATTGCATGTTCATCGAGTTCACCGAGCTCGACGCCTACATGGGGGCCACGGTCAACGAGGCCAAGCTGTGCATCTTCGCCGAGCACGTGATGAGCCCGGGCACCCTGCAGATCGGCCCCTGCGACGCCGCCTGGGACGAGGCGACCCTGACCTGGAACACCATGCCCGGCGTCCACGCCAGCTACCAGTTCGAGTACGTCACCATCTACCGCTGGCAGGAGATCGACGTTACCGGCTTCGTGCAGAATATGCTCGACGGCGTCTACGAGAATCACGGTTTCTGCCTCTTCGACAACGGCGGCGTCGACGAGATGCTTTCCACCCAGTCCGGCGAGACCGATGACGCCGACTACCGGCCCAAGCTGGAGCTGGACTACACCCCCAGCGCCGTCGAGCCGGCCAGTTGGGGCACGATCAAGACTCTGGA
>WJLX01000003.1 GCA_014728225.1 Candidatus Coatesbacteria bacterium
CGGTGGGCTTGAGGGCCATCGTCGCCGTCCTTGTCTGGGTTTGTCCCGGGCCTGGGGCTCGTTGGGGCTAGATTACTCTATGCTCGTCCGTCGCAGCGGGTTAACGTCGGTTACCGCCGCTGCGCGGGCTGATGCCCGGTCTCAGTATCAGCTGGCTCAGCGGTTCGCGAACCCCGACGGATACTAAAACGACCCCCTAAGACTAACCCAGGGGGCCGGGGAAGGCAAGGGGGGCGGCCTACAGACCGTCGAGCAGCTTGGTGATCCGGTCAGTCATACGCAGCGAACGCTTGGTCATCAGATGCAGGCGCTCGATGTAGTTGTCGTCATAATCGGCCAGACGGCGATTGTGCATCAGCTTTTGCAGCGAGCCGGTTAGTTCCAGGTTGGTCTCGCTGCTGCTGTCCCGAGCGGCGAAATAGCTACAGATATAGCCGTGGTTACGCAACTGGTCCCGGGTGACACTACCATCCATCTGGATGATATACCTACGACTCAGCGACAGTGCAGAATAGTACGCCCGGCTGATCGACGACCGACACCGCGCCTTGTCCAGATCCGTTTTGATCGAGGCGGGGCATAGTTCCTGGGCCAGCTCGAAGAAGCTGTGCCAATCAAACATCGTAGTTGATGTCTACCATTACGTCGTTAGTATAGTTGGTCGGCTTATACCACCATTCGTCCTCGAAGGCCTCCATCCCCGCTAGCAGCTCCTCATCCTCCAAATCTGATTTAACAAGAACAAGAATCTTTTTATAAGGTTCGTCACCAAATACGTTAAGCGATAACCTAGCGTCTGGAATATACTTATCGATTATTCTAGGTATATTTGCGATAGTTTTTATATTAACATTATTACTTAGGAGCAAATCAAGAGCGCTCTCAGATATATTATTATAATGTAAATACAAGTTGGTCATCAGTTCCTCATTTGCAGTTGACACGGTTTTTTTATCTAAAGTGTCAAGTACAATATTCTTGTCTGTTGTTGAAGGTTCTTGAAACTCATCATCAATCTCAGTATAAGTTGAAGCTCGACATAGAATGAACATTAGCCGCATAAGCTCTTCGCTATATAATGTATTTGAATTATTCATTAGTTCCCTCAAGCTGCTTCTTCAAAGCACGGAGTAAACCTTCTGCTACATGAGTCGGCATAGCGATACTTGATATAGCTTCGCGTTTAAGAACTAGATTGTGTTCCTGAATTGCTTGATGTTTTTCTTTATCTTTGATAACACCGATATCTACAAAGTCAATAATAACAAAAGCCCCTCTGTTCGTAACTAAAGCGTAATCCACAAAATGGCGCCCGTGAGGGTTTTTTTCTATGTCTATCGATAGATCAACGCTAATACCATCTTGGGGCTTTTCGGGGCACATACGAACCTCCTTTCAACAAAGTGAATAATAGATGAAAAGGTCACTCTTTTCAAGGATGACCTGGCTATGGGCTACCCCACCCCTAGGTAGTGATCCCCGCTGACCCGAAGCTCCTTCTTGTTGATCCAGCGTGAGCCCGCCGGGGTGATGACCATCACCTCGACCTCGCCGCCGACGGTCCGGCCGCGGGGTTGGAAGCGCATCAGCTCGACGGTGCTCTCGACGGCGTAGGCGGCGAAGTCGACGGCCTCGCCGAGGGGCATGGCCGACCACTGGATCTGGAACTGGGTCAGGGCGGTGTAGTCGTCGCCGCTCTTGACGTAGAGGGGCTGGATGAGGCGGGTGAGGACGTCGCAGACGCCGCGCCAGCTCAGGCCGTGGTGTCCGGGTACGCAGGTCTGCTTGATGTAGTTGTTGGCGACGTAGAGGTCCCAGATGCGCGGCGCGGGCTTGCCGTCCTCGCCGTCAATATAGCCGCCAACCAGGAAGCCGGTGGGCAGTTCGCTGTGGGCGTCGCGGATGTATTCGAGGAGGCGCCGGGCGACGTCGTCGACGTTGGTGGTCTCGTCGGTTTCGTCGAGGATGAACTCGGTGAGGACGCCGCCGATGGGGTTGCCGTGGATGTCGGCGGCGCCGTAGGTGCAGATGCCGACGCCGGAGGGTGTCAGGAAGGACTTGGCGCTGTAGTCGGAGATGCCGACGGCGGTATGGGTCTGGGAGCCGTCGTTGAGGGTTCGGGTCTGGGTGAAGGTCAGGCGGCTGTCGGCGGCCATGACGATGCCGTCGGGGACGTAGAGGGCGACGAGGAAGGACATGGGATTCTCCGGAGAGGTTCGGGGGGGGGCGCGGCGGCCCCCCCGTTTCTCGTAGTGCTAGTCGAAGGGGTTGTAGAAGTCGCGGCTGACGCCGAGCTCCTTGCGGTGGACCCACCGGGCGCCCTCGGGGGTGATGGCGAGGACGTCGACGGGACCGCCGACGGTTCGGGGTCGGGGCTGGAAGCGCATCAGCTCGATGGTGCTCTCGATGGCGTAGACGGCGAAGTCGACGGCGTCCTGGAGGGTGAAGAAGGCCCACTGGATCTGGTAGTAGGGCAGGGGGTTGAACTCGCCGGTCTGGTTGTTCTTGATGTAGGTGGGCTGGATGAGCCGGGTGACGACGTCGGTCTCGCCGCGCCAACTGAGGCCCTGCTGGCTGGGGTCGTTCTGGCGGACGGGGGCGTCGGCGGGGACCCAGACGTCCCAGAGCTGCTGCTCGCGCTCCCGGCCCTTGCCCTTGTAGCCGGCGACGAGGAAGCCGGTGTAGAGGGGTTGCTCGAAGTTGGTTTTGAAGTACTGCTGGATCTGCTTGGCGACCTCGTCGACGGGGGTGTCGGGGGCCAGCTCGTCGTCGACGAAGTCGCGGATCAGGCCGCCGATGGGGGCGCCGTTGATCAGCGAGGTGCCGTAGGTCGAGATGCCGACGTCGTTCTTGGTGACGAAGGTCTTGTAAGCGCTGTCGGACATGCCGACGGCGATATGATGGTGGTTGACGTCGTCCACCTGGTGGACGTCGTTGTAGGTGGTGCGGCTGTCCGAGGCCAGGACCAGGCCCTCGCGGACGTAGAGACCGACGATGAAGCTCACGTGCGCTCCTCCCTGGAGAACGGCGTTACGGTTTGGGGGACCGAAGGTATCATAGCAGAAATCAGCCGCCGTTCGGGCGGGCGGGTTAGAAAAAGACCTTGGCGTCGAGGGAGCCGCGGTGGACGGTTTCGCGGCCGGGTTCGTTCTCGCCGGTGTAGGAGAGGGAGAGGGCGAGGTTGACGCCGAGGTTGAGACCCAGCCAGGCCCGCCAGCGGTGATCGACTCCGGGGCGGCGGTAGAGCAGGGATTCCGTGGTGGGGGGACCGTCGAGGGTGTGCTCGCGACGGCGCCAGGAGAGCTCGAGGGAGCCCCAGCCGCCGAGGGATAGCTGCAGGGCCGGTGTCAGGGCCCAGGTGGCCAGGCGGGAGTCGCCGGCGGCGGACCGTTGGAGGGAGACCCGGCGTTCGGCGCGCAGGCGCGGCCGCCAGTCCCCCAGGCTCAGCCGGGGTTCCAGCCAGAGCCGCCAGCCGTCGACGGCGCGGTCGGCGTCGCCGGCGCCGAAGTAGGACAGGGCGCCGCTGCGCCACTCCTCTTCGTAGGCTCCGCCGGCGTAGAGCCGCAAGTCGTTGAAGGGGGCGTAGTCGGCCCGCAGGCTCCAGCTCCGGGAGCCGTAGCGCTCCCGGCGGGGCTTGATGCGGGCGTCGAGGCCGTCGGTCCAAACGAACTCCAGGGCCGCGCCGCCGCGGGGCTTGACGGGCCAGAGTTCCAGATCGATCCGGGCCTCGACCTCGCCGGTGGCGGCGTCTTCGTCGAAGAGGTTCGTCAGCAGGGCCCGTTGGAGGGTCGAGCCGGGGCCTTCGTTGGCGGCGCGCAGGGTGGCGTTGAGCTCGAAGAGCTCGGCCCAGCCCGCCGGGCAGAAGCGCCGGGGCCGCAGAGAGAGGGCCAGGGAGCCGGCGGCGTCGACGGCGCGCTCGGGCTCTCCGGCGGGCAGCAGCTCGCGGTCGTAGTAGGCTTCGGGGTCGCCGGGATCGAAGATGTAGATCCAGTCGTCGGGATTGTCGGGGTCGGGCTCGCGGCGGTAGTTGCCGACGCCGTCGGGGGAGTAGACGTACTGCTCGACGTAGGGGTAGCTCCAGCTCCGTCCCAGCTCGTAGTCGGCGTTCAGGGCGAGCCCGCCGCTGAACAGGGTCCAGTCGAGGCCCAGGCGGCCGGCGTCGCTGACCCCCGTCGGCTCGCGGGGCTCGTCGCGTCGGTCGAAGGCTGAGCGGCGGCGGTAGTCCAGGGAGAGCCGCCCGCTGTCGGTCGGTCGCCAGTCCAGGCCGACGAGGTGGGTCTGAGAGCCCGTCTCGAGGGGACGGTCCCACTCCAGCCCGGCGCCGTACTGCCGGCCGTTGAGGTAGTCGTAGGCCAGCACCAGGGACGGACCTGGACGCAGGCTGACCCCGGCCGAGTAGTCGAGGCGCAGCCGGTCGGGAGCGCCGCGCCGCTCGTCGTAGTCCAGGCCGAAGCGGGGCTTCAGCCAGCCGAGGTCGGGCGCGAGGGCCAAACGATGGCCGTAGGCCGCCAGCTCGAGGGGACCGTCGTCCGCGGGCCGCAGGGCCGTCGACGCCCGCCGGTCGGTCAGCCCGCGCTGCAGGGTGAAGCCGTATTCCAGGCCGAGGGGGGCGGGCCACTCGAGGGCGGCGCCGAGTTCGTACTGCCGTCGGAACCAGTCACGGAGCGCCGGGAGGCTCGGGGTGGCGTAGACGGTCCGGGGTGCTTCGGCGGTCAGCCACAGCCCGGCCCCGGAGAGCCAGAGGGTGGGGCCTTCGGCGAAGCGCCAACCCAGGCGGCCGTCGAGATGTTCGCGTAGCGCCTCCTCCGGCGTCAGACCCCAGCGTTCGTAGAAGGACGGTGCGGTGTCGCCGGGGGCCGACGGGGTGAACTCGGCCCCGCGGCGCTCGGCGTCGGCCTCGAACAGCAGCCTGCCTGCGCCCAGCTCCCAGGCGCCCTCCAGTTCGAGCCGACCGGCCAGGCCGGCGTTGTCGTCGTCGTGGCGACCGGAGAGGGTGTTGGCGTCGTAATCGGACAGGGCCAGCTCCAGCTCGCCCTCGAGGCCGGCCGCGCTCAAGCCCCCCGTCAGCAGGGCCAAACTGTGGCGGCGCGGCGCCGGCAGGACCCAGCTCTTGCGCCGGTAACCTCCGCCGGGGCTGGGGACGAATTCGTAGCCCCCCGTGTCCTCGTCGTAAACCAGCTCGTAATCGCCCGCGCCCGCGCCGACGTACTCGAAGGAGTACTCGCCCTCCAGGGGCAGCTCGACGGGCTCGTCGCCCGCACCCTCCAGCAGCAGGCGGTCCGTCTCCGTCATCCCCCACAGGTCGGCCTCGACGTCGTCGGCCTCGTGATAGTAGGCGACGCTCCAGTCCGTCGGCCCCAGGGCCAGGCGCAGACCGCCGCCGTAGAGGTCCCGGCGGTAGCCCCGGCTGGTGTACTCGAAGCGCACCAGGACCTCGGCCCCGGTGGGGAAGCCGAGGGTCGGATTGAAGGTCAGGGCGCCCAGAGTGTAATCGATGACATAGTCGGCGTCGCGGCCGCGGCGTAAGCGGCGGCCCTCGAGATAGACCTCCTCGGAGCCCGGCACTACGACCAGGTTCGTTTCACCGTCGGCGCTTTCAAGGAAATAGGGACCGGCGACGCCCGGTTCCGGGGTGAAGCGCTGGGCGGTGGTCTGGCCCGGTGCCCGGCTGAGCACCGCCCTCAAGCCCCAGGCCTCGTAGTCCAGCCGCACCTGGCCGCCCTCCAGGCGGCGTTCACCGGGTCCGTAGCGCTCCTCGACCTTCCCCGTCGGTCCGCTGAGGTCGTAATCGCCCAGATCGAGACGCAGCTCCTCCGTCCAGGCCGACAGCCGAACCTCGTCCAGTTCCTCCAGCTCCGCCGTGGTGCCCGCGACGCTGACCGGCAGGTCCTGGTCGGACAGCACGCCCTCCAGACGCAGGCCCGAAGTCAACTCGCCGGAAAGGCTGACGTCGAGGGACTGCTCCAGGCCGACGCCGCCGGCGTCCAGGCGCAGCCCCAGCCCCTTGGAACCCGTTATCTCCAGGCGGTCACCGACGCCGACGTACTGGGCGTACTCGCCGGTCAAGCGCAGCTCCGGCGGCTCGACCCCCGTCAGCGGCAGGTAGCGGTAGCTGAGCTGAACGACCTCGCCGGGCTGCGGCGTGACGGTCAGCAGCAACAGCCTGCCCGCGTCGTAATCCAGCCGGTAATCCGCCAGGGGCGCCAGCACCCGCCCGGCGTAGACGACCTCCTCGCTACCGCGCAGGATGCCCACGTGGGGCAGGGCGAACTCCCTGGTCGCACCGTCTCCGGTCAGCTCGATCAGCGTCCCGGGCGTGGCCCGGTAGACCTCGCCCCCGACCGCTTGCGTTACGGCGAAAAGCGCCAGCAGCACGCTGAGGCGGCGGTGGAAGCGGCGCTGGAGGGGATTGGGAAACATGGTCTGGGTAGGGGCGGCCGCGAGCCCGTTGAAAAGCGCGAACTGTGACAACGCAAGGCTCCGCGGGCCGGAACCGGCACGGTTTTTGCATCTCGGCGACCGTTACCGGCGGGTGTAACGCTGCGCCTCCGCAAAAACCGTGCCGGTTCCGGCGGTGGGGGGTCCGGGTGGTTTCGCTCCGTCTGCTGAACTGCTTTTCAACGGGCTCGCGGCCGGGGTTCCGGCAGAATCGAACAACGGAGCGGGGCCGGCCCCGCTCCGTTGTTGGAGGTAGTTAGTCGGCGGCGCCGCCGGAGTCGTCGTCGGGGTGTTCCTCCAGCCGTTCGATGAGGCGGACGAGGGGTCGGCGGCGGCGGCGGTCGTAGCGCGAGGCCGTCCAGAAGGCGCCGGCCAGGAAGAGCAATCCGCCGCCGACGGCCAGGCCGGTGCCCGCCGTCGTCGTCGTGTCGACGAAGAGGGAGAGCAGCAGGTAGCCGACGATGAAGGCCGCGACGGGCAGGCCGAAGACGAGAAGGCTCAGGCCGATCATCCGCCGCGGGGTGATCTCGAGTTTGACGGTTTCGCCGGGTCGGGCGCCGACGGTGTTGTCGGCGATCAGGCTGTAGGGCTTGCCGGGGTTGAGGGAGTGGCAGATCTTGCAGTCGCCGCAGCTTTCGTCGCGCAGGATTGTAACTTCGGCCCGGTCGTCGTCCAGCAGCTCGATCACTTTGGCCCGTTCGATCATTCCCGTCCCTTAGAACTGGACCTCGGCGCGGACCCAGGCGGTGATCTCCCGGCTCTCGTCGACTTCGGAGCCTTCGACGTCGTAGAGGGCCACGGCCCATTGACGGTAGTCGCCGCCCAGGACCAGGTTGAGCCAGGCTTCCTCGAGGCGCGGCGTCCAGCAGACCCGGGGTCCGCCGAAGAAGGAGGCGTCGAGGGATTCGTCCGACGAGGTGCCTTCGACGTTCTCGCCGGCGGTCGAGGGTTCGGTGTAGCCGCCGCCGAGGGCGATCCGCAGCCCGTCGCCGAGGAGTACGCCGGGTTCGAAGTACACCTCGTAGGCCATGGTGCTGGCGATGGGGTCCTCGGAGTCGTAGGGGGTGAAGACGTTGAGACCGTCGGCGTCGTTGGAGCCCCAGTAGTCGAAGTGGGCGGCGACGTAGCCGTCGAACCAGCCGCTGCGGATGGTCAACTCCGGGTAGACGAACAGGTGCATGCCGCCGGTTTCCAGACCGGAGCTGGCGTTCTCGACTAGATCGGCGTAGTTGTGGTAGGCGACCAGCAGCCGGTAGCCGGGCTCGCTGGACCAGTTGCTGAGCTCCAGGCCCAGGGCCAGGGTCTGCAGGGGGTCGTGGCGCGTCTCGAGCTCTCCGGCGAACTGGTCCATGCGGAAGGTCCAGGCGTCGGGCGGGTTGTCGTCGCGCATCCCCGGCGCCCGGGAGACATACTGGTCGAAGAACAGCTCGCGCACGTCGTGGGGTGTGGCGTCGGCGACGACGTAGGCGGCCAGCTCGAGGGCTCCCGTGTCGTAGTTGACCCGGAAGCCGGCGGCCAGGGCGTCCTGCTCGAGATCCGTCCGGCCCAGGCCGATAAAGAAATCGTAGTCCAGGGCGCCGAAGTCGTAGACGGCGCGCAGGCCCAGCGGTCGGCTCTGGTAGACCCGGCCGACGGCGTCGGGGCCGTCGAGTTCCCAGTTGTAATGTCCCCCGGCGCCGAAGCGCAGATCGTGCAGGCCGACGCGTAGGTCGGCCACCGGAGCGAAGGCGAACTCGGCGTAGCCTTCGCGCAGCTCGGCGCCCAGCTCACCGGCGGCGTCGTAGTCCATGCTCAGCGTCCCGGCCAGACCGCCCCAGTCGCCGAAATCGTGCTGGAAGCCCGGCCGCAGGATCAGCTCGCCGAAGTAGATGTCGTCGCCGTCGCCGTCGCCCGTCGTCTCGCCGATCTCGGCCCGGGTGAAGTCCGAGCCGAAACGGCCGTAGAAGGTGCCGTTGAACTCGAGGGCCCCGACGAGACCCGCGCTGAGTACGATGACGATCGCCGTGAGCTTGATCAAACGCATAAAACCTCCACCACTGGGCCTTGGCGAGCCGGGTTGGAAAAGGTGTTCGTTCTGGAAGCGGTCTGGAAGTTGTTGTTGGCAGCGGGCGGTGCAAGTTATTAACGCCGGGGGCGGGGCGGGCGTTCCCTAGGCCGGGTCGGCCAGCTCCTCCTGCATGCGCAGGGCGGCGCGGGCCACGGCCTGGCGCCAGTTGAGCTTCGCATCCTCGAAGGCGAAGATGATCCCGCGGCTGGAGTTGACCAGGGCGGGGCCCTCGAGAGCGGCGGCGACGTCGACGGCGCCGGCTCCCTGGGCGCCGTAGCCGGGCAGCAGCAGGGGCAGCTCGCCGAGCTGCACGAGAGCGTCGCCCAGTTCCTCGGGCCGGGTGGCGCCGAAGACCCAACCGACGGCGCCCGGGTACTTCTCGGCCCAGGCGGCGACCAGATTGGCCGCGGCGCGCCACAGCGGACGGCCGTCGACCAGCTCGAGGTCCTGGAGCTCGGCGGCGCCTGGGTTGCTGGTGCGCACCAGGACGTAGACCCCGCGTCCCGTCCCGGCGGCGGTCTCGAGGAAGGGCTCGACGGAATCGCCGCCCAGGTAGGGGTTGACGGTGACGGCGTCGACGGGGAAGGGGGCGTCGTCGTCGAGGAAGGCGGCGGCGTAGGCGGCGGCGGTCGAGCCGATGTCGCCGCGCTTGGCGTCGGCGATGACCAGCAGCTCGTGCTCGCGGGCGTAGTCGATGACGTCGGTCAGGGCGCCCAGGGCGGCGGGACCGGCGGCCTCGAAGAAGGCCAGTTGCGGCTTGACCGCCACGGCGTAGGGGGCGACGGCCTCGATGATCCCGCGACAGAAGCGGCGGTAGGCCTCGGCGGTGCGCAGGGCGGCGGCGTCGGTCAGGTCCTCGACCTCCCGGCGCAGCCCGGCGGGCAGGCGGCCGTAGCGGGGGTCCAGACCCACGCAGACGCGGGATTGCTTGGCCTCGATCAGGGCGTTGAGCCGGTCGCGGTAGCTGGCGGGCACGTTGATCACTCCTCGTAGTCGC
The DNA here is from genome assembly GCA_014728225.1 of Candidatus Coatesbacteria bacterium. Classification (NCBI taxonomy): domain Bacteria; phylum Candidatus Coatesiibacteriota; species Candidatus Coatesiibacteriota bacterium. The sequence goes on from WJLX01000003.1 coordinate 9,483, forward strand.
CCAGCAGGCGGTTGAGCTGGTAGCAAGCGATGGCGTAGCCGGCCCGGGCGTCGGTCAGGGAGCGCTCGGCGGCGGAAAGGTTGGCCTCGGCCTCCAGTGCGGCCCGCAGGGTGCCGGAGCCCAACTCGAGTTTACGCCGGGCCAGCTCGAGATCGTCGACGGCCCGGGCGTGACTGAGCTCGGCGACCTCGACGCTGAGTCGGGCGGCCTCGAGGTCGTTGAGAGCCAGGCGCAGGCTCAACTCCAGGCTGCGATCGGCGTCGCGTTCGGCCAGGCGCGCTCGCAGCCGGGCCAGGTTCGTCGAGGAGCGTTGGGCGTTGGTGGCGAAGCCGTCGAACAGACTCCAGGAGAGGTAGGCCCCCAGGGTGAAGTTGTAGCCCTCGTCCAGGGCCCCCTCCTCGAGGGGCGTTTCCTCGGACCAACTGTAGCTGCCCTGGAGATAGGCCTGGGGCAGATAGCCGGCCAGGGCGGCGCGGTGGTTGGCCGCGGCCTCCTCGACGGCGGCCCGGGCGGCGAGCAGCTCCGGGGTGTCGTCGGCCAGGGCCAGGGCTTCGGCTAGATTCGTGGTCAGCGGCTCCGGCTGCGGTACTTCGATCTCGATGGGCTCGTCCAGGTCCAACCCGCAGAGAAAGGCCAGATTGGTCCGGGCCGACTCGACACTGTTGGCGGCCTGGATGACCGCCAGCTCGGCGCTGTCGACGGCGGCCCGGGACTTGAGGGCGTCGGATTGCGGCAGGGAGCCCACCTCGGTCAGCCTCTCGGCGAAGCGCAACTGCTCGCGGGCCGAGGTCAGGGAGCGTTCGGCGCTTTCCAACCGGCTGCGCGCCCGGTACAACTCGACGTAGGCCGAACGGGTCTCGAAGACCACCTGATCGGCCAGGGCGGCGGCATTGGCCCGGGCGGCCGTGGTAGCCGCATCGGCGGCGGCGATGCCCTCGTAGTTGGCGCCGCCCCGGTAAAGGTACAGGTTGGCCTGGGCGCCGAGGGTGGCCCGGTTCTCGACCTCCTCCGGCGAGGCGAACTCGAGCTCGTCGCCGGAGAAGGGGTCCTCGAAGGTCATCGTCGACGGACCGCTCCAGTTGCGCAGCAGGCCGGCGCTCAAGGCGATAACCGGCGTATAGCTGCCCCAGGCCGCCAGGCGGGCAGCCCGGGCGGCGTCGACCGTCGCCGCCGCCTCCTCGATCCGGCGATCAACGCCCCGGGCCAGCTCGACGGCCTCGTCCAGGCTCAACTCCAGGGCCCCGACGCCGCCGACGAGCGGCAAGGCCAGGATTGCGATCGTTGCTGACAGAAGGCGATTGTTCATTTCCTCAAGGTGAAGGGCCGACGCGGGCGGCCGGGCAGCGCGATTCCCCGTCCGCCCGGAGCGTCATGCGGTTGAGTTTACAGCTAAGATACCCTGACGCTTCGGACGGATCGCCCGTGGATTACTCGGGCTGCCGCCCCGGCGCCGGCAACCGACGGCTGAACTTGCGCCGCCGGTCTTGACCCGCCGGAGTTGGCACGGTTTTTGCGACACCACGACCCCCGGAACGGCCCACGGGTTTCGCCGCCGCAAAAACCGTGCCAACTCCGGCGGGGCGGGGTTCGGTGTTAGCTCGGGTTTGCCGGTCGTCGGTTGCCGGCGCCGGGGCTAGCCGTAGGCGTGGAGACCGCGGATGATCAGGTTGCTCAGCAGGTTGAGCACGGCGACGAGGAAGGGCGCCAGGGCCAGCCAGCCCAGGCGGCGGTCGCGCCAGTCGCCCACGCGTCGGGCGTGGAGGTAGAGCAGCAGCACGATACCGGCGAACAGGGCCAGGGTTTCCTTGGGGTCCCAGCTCCACCAGGTGCCCCAGGCCTGTTCGGCCCAGATCATTCCGGCCAGGATGCCGCCGACGGCGTAGAAGGGGAAGGCGAAGCTCAGTGAGCGGTAGGTGTAGTCGCTGAGCGTCGCCGCCGTGGGCAGGCGGCCGGGTTTGGCCGGATCGGCGGAGTAGCTCTTGATCAGATAGAGGACGGCGAAGATGAAGCCGACGCCGAGGATGCCTTCGCCGATGGCCACCAGCCCGACGTGGAGGGTCATCCAGACGCTGTCCAGGGCGGGCATGATCTGTTGAACGATTCGTTGGCCGCGGATATCGGAGAGCAGCCAGAGGGCGAAGACCAGCAGCACGACGCCCAGGCCGCCCTGATGCATCTCGCGCCGCAGAGCGAAGTATAGATAGACGCCGACGATGCTCCAGGACAGCAGGGCCAGGAACTCGAACATGCCCGAGGTCGGCGAGTGGCCGGAGAGGTACCAGCGCAGGGCCAGGAAGGCGGCGTGGGCGACGAAGCCCAGGCCGACGGCGCCGATCCCCAGCCAGGCCAGGCGGGAGCGGTTGAGGATCAGGGCGACCAGGAAGAGCAGCCCGGCCAGGGCGTAGGCGTAGTGGGCCCAGTCGTAGAGGGGCAGGCGTTTGTAGGTGGCGTAGGCGGAGCGGAACTCCTCGGCGGGATAGCCCTCGCGCCAGTCGTTGGCGGTGACGAGGCGCTCGTAGAAGGCCGACAGGGCGGTCTGTGTCGCCGCGGGATCCCCGGTGCGGGCGGCGCCGGTCAGCTCGGCGGCCAGCCCGTACAGGGCCGCCTGGTCTTCGAGCTGGGCCAGGGAGGCGTCGGCGCCCTCCAGCATCGCCGGTTCGGCATCGACGGTCAGCCTTTCGAAGTCGCTGCGGGCGGCGTCGACGGCCAGGGGATCGGAGCCCTGGTTCAGGTCGCGCCAGCGATTGTCGTACTCGGAGGGCGGCGCGAGCAGCAGCAGATCGGCCAGACGGCCGTGGGCCGCGATGAAGCCCAGGCGTTGACGGATTTCGCGCAGTCGGCGGCGGGAGGCGTCGTCGGCGGGCTCCAGGCCGTCGAGCAGGGCGGCCGCTTCCACCGGGGCGAGGTGGCGGCTTTCTGCGATGCCCAGGCTCGGGCAGGCGGGCAGATAGAAGACGGGTTCGCGGTCGGCCCCGCCGGTGAGGAACCACAGGGCGAAGGCGGCGGCGTCGAGTTCGCCGGCGCGGCCCGGTGGGGTCCGGCCGTCGGTCAGTTGCTCGCGCAGATGGGCGGCGAAGGAGAGGAAGACCTCCTCGTTGCCGCCGACCTTGATGCCCGCCTCTTCGAGCCCTTCGGGGATGTCGAGTTGGAGCCAGAGATCGACGGTGTCAGCGCCGGGATCGCGGTCGAGGGGGGCGATATCGTTCGGTGGCGGTCCGTCGAAGGCCCAGGCGCAGCATACCAGACAGAGCAGCAGGGTGGTCGTTTTCATTGCTGGCCACCCCCTTCCGGCGACAGCAGTTTTCGCAACCGTCCCTCGGTCAGGCGGGCGCTGCGCACCATCACGCGGTTGTCTTCCAGGCGCAGCCAGAGGCGCCGATGGGGGAAGAGGACGAACAGCACGGAGCCGATGGTCAGCAGCGCCACCCCGGGCCAGAACAGCCACAGGCCGGGATCGCGCTTGAGTTCTAGGCCGCTGATCGGCTCGGGTTCACCGAGGCGGTAGGCGGCGGCCGTTTCGTCGTCGAGAGCGATGACGGCGGTCGGATCGGCGTCCAGGGAGGCGGGCAGTGTCCACGGGGTGGCCGCGGAGCCTTCGTCGTCCAGCAAGCCGCGGCGCAGCAGCAAGCCTTCGTGGACGGCGAAGGCGACGTGAAGGGGTTGACCGTCCCCGCCCCGCGGCGGCAGCCAGGTGCCCGCGCCGCCGGTTTCGCCGCCGTAGAGCCGGTGACGTTCGATCGCGGCGGGCAGCTCGGGTTGCGGCGTCGAGGTGTAGATGACGCGGCCCAGGCTGATCGCGTAGCCGCCGGCCTCTAGGGCTCCTTCGGCGCCGCCGAAGCGGCGGGCGAAGACCCGGGCTCCATCGACGATAACCTCGCCGTTCCGGGTCAGGCGGACGGTGACGGCGGGGGCCGGCGCGCCGTCGGAAGTCAGCGCCGCGGCGTCGAAGCCCAGCACCTCGACGTCGTAGCCGCCGGGCAGGGCCGTCGGGCCGCCCTCGAGGGGCACGCGGATATTGCGGCTGAGCGGCGCGGGTGCGGCTTGAGCGGCCGCAGCCTCGACGGCCTCGGCGGCGGGAACGGTCCCTGCAGCGGCAGGGCCGGTTTCCTCGAGGGGTACCTCTTCGGGCACCGGCAGATCGAGATTCTCGGCGGCGGGGGTCGGGGGAGGCTGGGTCAGGGGCTCCAGACGCAGCTCGACGGCCAGGGGGTAGGCCTGGGAGCGCTGGTAGGCGTGGAGCTGTTCGACGAAGGTCGTCAGCTCGGCCGGCGGCCCGAGGTAGAGTTCGACGGGCTGAATTTCGTCGACAAAGCTCTGGTAGGCCGCCAGGCCGTCGCGGCGGTAGGGCAGGTTGACCTCGAGGTGGTGCCTTTCCTCGGCCCCGTCCTGCGGGTCGCGCACCTCGAGCTCGGTGTAGTAGGACAGCACCCGGCCGGAGTTGGGATCGGTCAGGGTGCCGAAGTCCGGGCTGGAGACCTCGAGCCCGGCGGCCATGTGCGGTGGTACGAGCTGGACCTGATCCTCGAACAGCACCAGGGTGGCCGAGTCGCCGCCGAGGAGCTTGAGCGCACCGGCCAGAATCAGCAGGGCTGTGCCCAGGTGCAGGGCGGCGGAGGTCCACCAGGCCCAGCGTCCGCGCTCGGCGTAGAGGGCCTCATCGTCCCGGCGTACCGTCCAGGAGCGTCGCTTGAGTCGCACGGAGGTCAGGGAGAGGAACTGGCGGGGCTCGCCGGTGAGGGTCAGCGTCCGTTGGGGTCGGAAGGCGCCGCCGGCGGCAGCGGCGCGTCGGCGTCCGCGCAGGCTGCGCAGGCCGCAGACCGTCGACGAGACAGTCAGCCAGGCCAGCAGGAGGATGAAGTACGGGGTGTGGAACAGGTCGTTGGCGCCCAGGGCGAAGATGATCTCGGACCAGCCCTCGCCGTAGAGTTCGACATAGGCCCAGGCGGGTCCCTGCTGCAGAATGAAGGCGCCGACGAGGGAAATCAGCGCCGTCGCCGTCAACAGCCAGAACAGCACCCGTAGTGAGCCGAAAAAGCGCCACAGACGACGCGGGATACTTGCCTCTTTGTCAGCCATCCGACCGTCCGGGGTGGTTGGAGCGTGTAGGCTTCAATATACCACTCGGATCGAGGTCGGGGCAAGCCGCGCGGTCCTGCAAATGGACGCTTTTACCAGGAAACGGCGGCCCGCAGGCCGGCGGCCAGGGGGCCGCGGGGAGCCAGGGCGTTGTCGTAGAGCCGTTGGTCCAGGAGATTGTCGACGAAGACGGTCAAGCCGAAGTGTTCATCGATCCGCCACTCCAGCGCCAGGTTGAGCTCGGTCTGCGCCTCGAGATTTCCGCCGGCGCCGTCATGTCGTTCGCCGGTGAACAGAGCCTCCAGCCGTCCACCGAGGGCGTCCAAAGGTCGCAGCTCCAGGGCCAGCTCGGCGCGGTGGACGGGTTGGTGGGGCGGCGGATCGCCGGGAGCTTCGAACCACGGGGGGTTGGGCTCGGCCAGCTCGTAGCTCAGACGCAGGCGGCCGCCCCAGCCGGCGGGGGGCAGGCTGTAGTCGAGGAAGACGGCGCCGGTCAACAGCTCCCGCGGCGGACCGGTCGCATACTCGAGCGCGGCGGGTTCCACCAGGGTCAACTCGCGCCGCCCGTCGAAGAAGCGCAAACCGCCGCGCACACCGGCGATCGAGGTCTCGGCGAAGTGGAGGGAGTACTCGAGGTAGTAGTCCTCGCTGAGTTCGCAGGCGGCGGCGTCCAGGCCGCCCAGCCCGGCGACGGCGTAATCCTCCCGGGGCGGGTCCGGGCGTTCGGCCCGCCGGACCGCCACCACGCTGATCAGCGACAGCGGCCCCAGCAGCAGGCGGGCGGCGCCGTCGTAGGTCAGGTGGGGTTCGCCGTCGTGGGCCAGGCCGACACCGGCGGTAATGAACAGCACCCGGTCCAGGGTGAAGGTGTTGCTGAGTTCGCAGGCCGCCAGCCCCGGCGCATCTTCAACGAGGGGCGCCAGATAGCCGGCGTCGAAACGCAGGTAGTCGTCGGAGCCCAGGAACAGGCGCAGGCCGGCGTCGAGGCTCAAACTGTCGACGGCGGCGCAACGCGTGCCTGTCTGCTCCAGACCGGCCCCGCCCAGCCGGGCGTAGGTGGTCAGGCGGCGGGTCGGTCGCCAGACGCCCCACAGATCGGTCCGCCAGCGTTCCTGACGTTGAGCGAAGTCCGGGTACTCGTAGCCCCAGCCGTCGTAGGCGGCGTCGAGAATCAGGCGGTCGCCGGCCGCGCCCAGCCAGCCGGCCCGTAGACGGGCGCCGCCGCCGCGGCGGGGCGCGACGGCGGTTTCGGCGGCGCCGTAGTCGGCGCGCAGGCTGTAGGCGAAGGGTTCGAGCTCCAGGGCGTGAACCAGCTCGGCCCGGCCGTCGAGCTCCGTCGACAGGCCGCCGCTGACGCGCACCAGGTGGGTGCGCCGCTCGGGGAACAGGCTCTCGCCGAGGATCTCGCTCTGGGCGGCGTAGCTCTGCTCGATGAAACGGCTGCCCGTCGTCAGCACCAGCTCGCTGAACGGTTCGGCGATTTCAGCGAACTGGGGCGGATCGCCCAGCAGCTCCGCGGTCTCGTCGAAGGCCAGCTCCTCGGCCCGGTCGGCGGCGGCGCTCAGCGCCGTCGCCAGGACGATCAACAGGCTGACGGGGGGGCGGTTGATCACTCCAGACCGGCGAGGCGTTGGGCGGCCCGATCCTGGTAGCTTTGGGCGTAGTCGCCGTCGAGGACCTTGCGGTACTGACGACGGGCCGCCTGGGGTTGGTCGCGGCGCTCGAAGATCAGCCCGCGGCGCAGAATCGAGCGGGCGGCGTAGGAGGGATAGGCCTCGCCGTAGCTGTCGACCAGCTCCTGGAAACGGGCCAGGGCCTCGTCGAGGCGGCCGATGCCGTAGTTGAGCTCCCCGAGCCAGAACAGGGCCTGGACGGCGACGCCGGGATCGTCGGCGTTGGCGGCGGCGGCGTGATGTTCGAGGGCCCGGGATTCGTAGCCGGCCTGCTGCTCGACGAAACCGGCGAGCAAGCGGGCGCGGTAATAGAAGGCTCCGTCGTCGACGGCGGCCAGGACACGCTGCAGGGCGGCGCGGGCCGCGGCGGTCTCCTGCAGCTCGTGGTAGAGTTCGGCGGCTTCATAGTTGGCGCCGAGCCAATCGACGCTGCCCGGATACTCCAGGATGACGGCGTTGTAATGCCGCAGGGCCAGGTCGTAGTCGCCGGTCTCCCGGGCCGCCCGGGCCAGGCGGAAGTGCAGGCCGGCGCGGCCGGGTCCCGCGGGGGTTTCAGCCAGGGCCCGCCGCAGCAGCTCCAGGGCCTCGGCGGGATCGCCGCCGCGGCTGTAGGCTTCGGCCAACTCCGACGAGGCGGCGGCCAGCTCCGGCGCTTCCGGATAATCGTTGATGATCCGCCGGTAGTAGGCCACGGCGCCTTCGAGGTCGCCGGCCCGGCCGCGCTCCCGGGCCAGGTAGAGCAGCAGCTCCGGCGCCAGGTAGCTGTCCGGCCGCTGCTCCAGATAGCTGCGGGTGGCGGCGACGACGTCGGGATACTCGCCCAGCCTCCAGGCCGCCAGCTCGGCGCCGTAGGCCGCGTCGTCGGCCACTTCGCTGAGCCGGGTGTCGGCGGCGGTCTCCTGGTAGAGGCGCCGGGCTTCACTGTACTCGCCGAGCTCGTAGCGGCAGTCGGCCAAGCGCAAGCGGGCGTAGTCGCGGTAGCGCGAGGCGGGATAGTCCTCGACGATCCGCCGGTAGACGGGCCGGGCCTCCTGGTGACGACCGGTTTCGAAGGCCGCCTGGGCGATCAGGTAGAGGGCGTCGTCGGCCAGCTCATCGGCGGGATAAGCCGCGACCAGGGCGGCGTAGTCGTTCTGGCCCAGTTGGTGCCGCCCGAGACGGACGTAGCTGCGGCCGCGGCTGAACAGGGCCAGGGGGCGCAGCTCGCTGGCCGGGAACTCAGCCATCAACCGGCCGTAGAGTTCGACGGCCTCGGTGGTCCGGCCGGCCGCGGCGGCCAGGTCGGCCAGCTCGAGCAGGGCGTTGTCGGCCAGGGGTCCGCCGCCGTCGTAGACCGGGCGGAACAGCCCGGCGGCGCGTTGGGGTTCGCCCCGGCGCAGGACGGTCAAGGCCAGCCAGTAGCCGGCGGTGTCATCACCGGTCGGGCCGGCCACGGCGGCGAAGGCTTCTTCGGCGTCGAGAAGCGCGCCCTGGCGGAAGAGGCACAGGCCGAGCTTGAAGCGGGCCAGACGGGCGCCTTCGCCGTAACCGGCGGCCAGCACGGCGAACTGCTCGGCGCCGACGGCGTAATCCCCGCCGCGCAGGGCGGATTCGGCCAGCAGCCAGCGCGCCGCCGTGGACCAGTCTTCGTCGTCCAGCAAGCCGGCGGCCAGGGCCTCGCCGGCGGCGTAATCCTCCTGGGCGAAGTAGGAACGCCCCAGGTAGTAGCGGGCCTCGGCGACGGCGGCGTCCTCCAGCACCTCGCTGCGGGCGGCCCGGCTCAGGCGTTCGACGGCCCCGGCGTAGTCGCCGCGCAGATAGGCCGTCAAGCCGCCCTCCAACTCCGCCCGGGCGTGGAAGGGATGGGGCCCGACGACGACGGCGGCGTCGTAGGCCGCGGCGGCCTCGGCGTAGCGGCCCTCGGCGGCCAGCACCCGGCCCAGCCAGTAATCCACCTGACCGCCGAGCTGCGGACCCGGACAGACCTCCCGGGCCCGGCGCAGGCTCTCCACGGCGGCGGCGTTGTCGCCCAACTGCACCTCGGCCTGGGCCGTGGCGAAGTACAGGCCCCACCAGACCTCGTCGAACTCGCGCTCGACGGTCCGGTAGGCCTCCAGGGCCCGGGCGTAATCCCCGGCGTCGTAGAGGCTCTCGCCGAGATTGAAGATGGCGTAGCGCCGGGTCATCGGCTTGGAGGCGATGCGCGCGGCGGAGCCGAAACGCTCGGCGGCGCGGTGGTGCAGCCCCTGAGCGGCGTAACCCTCGCCCAGCAGGAACAGGGAGCGCTCCAGGTGCCGCTGATTGGGCCGCTGGAGGATCAGCGCCTCGAGGTGGGCCGTGCCCTCGGCGGGCAGGTCGCGGGCCAGTTCGGCGGCGCCCAGCAGCCACAGCGCTTCGGGATCATCGCGCAATAGCGCCGGCGGGGCGGCCTCGAGCTCCGCCGCCGCGAACAGGCCCTCGTCGAACAGACCCTCGGCGGGTAGGCCCGGGGCGAACAGGTCGTCCTGGGCCGCCGCAAGGACGGGCGGCAGGAGCAGCAGGACTGGAATCCATTTAGGCATCTCGACCGCTCGAACACGGAACAGGATTAACGACTACCCGAGCCGGGAATCATACCCCGGCGAGACCGGACGGTCAACACATCGCTTTGCAACCCCGGTTAGGCCAGTAAAATCAACACGGTACAACGAACCATCCGCAACGCAACCGGCACCGGGCGATCCGGGATCGCTGCGCCTGGAACCGCTCCAGCACTTGATCTTTCCAAATCCGGTCCCCCGGGGCTCGTCCGGGGTGGATCACTTACATTATATCACTTCGCCCGGTTCGTGTCTGGCAGAGACGACTTGTTATGCTTGCCGCGCCGTGGTAGGATACCAAGGTTTTGCGTCGCGCGAACCACGTTACGCCATTCAAGGGAGATCGATGTCGACCATCGTCGTCGTGGGCGCCCAGTGGGGCGACGAAGGCAAGGGTAAAGTCGTGGACTGCCTCTCCGAGCGGGCCGATATGGTCATCCGCTTCAACGGCGGGGCCAACGCCGGCCACACCATCATCGTCGGCGACGAGGAGTACGTCCTGCACCTGGTGCCCTCGGGGGTGGTGCGCCCCCGGTCGGCCTGCGTGATCGGTAACGGCTGCGTCGTCGACGCCGACCTGCTGCTGACCGAGATCGAGGAGCTCTCGGCCCGGGGCATCGACCTCGGCCGGCGGCTGTTCGTCTCCGGCTTCGCCCACATCGTTCTGCCCCATCACAAGGCCGCCGACGGCGCCCTCGAGGACGACGCCGCCGCGCCCATCGGCACCACCCGCCGCGGCATCGGCCCCACCTACTCCGACAAGTACGCCCGCTACGGTGTGCGGATGGAGGACCTCCTCGACGCCCGCGACCTGCGGCAGAAGCTCGAGGTCGCTTACGCCTACCGCGCCCGCTGGACCGGCTCCGGCGAGTACCCGCCCCTCGACGAGGTCTACGACCACCTGCGCTCCCTCGGACCCAAGCTGGCCCCCTACATCGTCGACACCTCCCTGCTGATCAACGATTATATCCAGCGCGGCCGGCAGGTCCTGCTCGAGGGCGCCCAGGGCACCCTCCTCGACGTCGACTTCGGCACCTACCCCTTCGTCACCAGCTCCAACCCCGTGGCCGCCTTCGCCGCCATCGGTTCCGGCATCGGCCTGGGCCGCATCGACCGCTGCCTCGGCGTGGTCAAGGCCTACCTGACCCGCGTCGGCGAGGGGCCCTTCCCCACCGAGCAGACCAACTCCGTCGGCGACTACCTGCAGGACAAGGGTCACGAGTTCGGCCGCACCACCGGTCGCCCCCGACGCTGCGGCTGGCTCGACATGGTCCCGCTGCGCCTGGCCGCCCGGGTCAACGGCTTCGACGGCCTCGTCGTCTCCAAAATGGACGTCCTCGACGACCTCGACGAGATCCCCGTCTGCCGGGCCTACCGCGTCAAGGGCCGCGAATACGACGAGATGCCCCTACCGGTAGCCCTGCTGGAAGACGCCGAGCCCGTCTACGAGACCCTGCCCGGCTGGAAGACCGACACCTCGGGGATCACCTCCTGGGACGACCTGCCCCCCGAGGCCCGCGACTACCTCAACTACATCTCCGCGGGCTGCGGCGTCCCCGTCACCGCCATCAGCGTGGGCCAGCGTCGTGACCAGATCATCTGGATCAAGTGGGGGATTTAGCAAAAAGTTCAGACTGCATCTCAATCATCCCAAGACGGACATCTTTGTCCGTCTTTTCTAACATAAAGATATATATTTATTATAGAGCCTTTCGTAAGCGGCGTGTTTACAGCCAAGTGCATTAGGAGGTGCTGATGATTCGTATATTGTTGCTGGTTATCTGTATTGTGTCCGGTGGCAGCCTCGCCGAGGAGGCTGTGCAGACCGACTGGTCCGGCGGCGGCGGTGGCGATGATCCCGTCGACGACTGGGGGGTCGGCTTCGAGGACGGCCAGGATGTCAGTTGGCTGGCCCTGCCCGGCGAGCTGCCCCTCTCGTCGACTCCCAAGACCCCGGTCGAGCACGCGCTGGGTTCGCCCGAGGGGCCGCTACACATCGATGTAGCCGATGTCGATGGTGACGGTGACACTGATGTGCTGGCGGCGGTCGAATGGGACGAATGCATCTGTTGGTATGAGAATGAAGACGGCTTGGGCACCAACTGGGACTGTCACGTGATCCAATTTGAATACGTCCTGGCAAGCTGCGTTCACGCCGCCGATATCGATGGTGATGGAGACACCGACGTGTTGGGAACCTCGGCCAACAACCAGGAAATTAACTGGTGGTCGAACGATGACGGTATGGGTACGGAATGGACCGGCTATTTGATCAAGGGCGGTTTCTGGGGCGCCAGTACCGTCCATACCGCCGATCTGGACGGTGACGGTGATCTGGATATTATGGGTGGCGCGGTGACCGTCGACGACCTGATCTGGTGGGAGAACGAAGACGGCACGGGAACGGAGCTGACAGAGCATATGATCGACGATTCCTATTGGAATCCACATTCGGTACGCGCCGCCGACATCGACGGTGACGGCGATCTGGATCTGCTGGCCGCCTCCGGAGGAGATGACGACATCAACTGGTGGTCCAATGATGACGGTCAGGGTGGTAGTTGGACCGAGCACCTGGTCGACGGCAGCTTCGACGGCGTCTGTTCCATCAGCGTGGTCGATATTGACGGCGACGGCGATCCGGATGTCGTCGGCGCCGGTCCGAACGACGCCAACGACATCCGCTGGTCGGAGAACCTGGAGGGCACGGGGGAAACCTGGGAGCTTCACTATATCGACGATAACTTCGATGACGCTGTGTATGCCCACGCCGCCGATATTGACGGCGACGGAGACTTTGACGTTGTCGGCGCGGCACGGGGGGCCGACGAAATAACCTGGTGGTCCAACGACGGCCAGGGCGTCTCGTGGACCGAGTACAACGTCACTGGAGGGTACTCCAAAGCCTGTTGCGCCGTAACCGGTGATATCGACGGCGACGGCGATCTGGACGTTATCGGCGCCGGGTATGAAGAAAATTCGATCGATTGGTGGGAGGTCACCGAGTTCCTCTCCTCGGGCGAGCTGACCTCGACGGTGCTGGACACCGATCCAGGTGGCGACGCCAACGGCACGGGCTACGAGTGGGGTGTCATCACCTGGGAAGCCGCGGAGCCCGGTTCCAGTGAGTTGAAGGTCTACGTCCGCGCCGCCGACGATCCGGCCGGGTTGGGGGATTGGATGCTGGTGCCCGAATCCGGCGTCGACCTTTCCCCCTACGCCGGTGACGGTTGCCGCTACCTGCAGTACAAGCTGGAGCTTGACTATGGGACGGCCGAGGAATCACCCATCATGCAGGAACTGAGTGTCAACTGGGAAGTCGCCAGCGGCCTCGACGGCGTCGAGCTGGCGGCGTCGCCCGCCGATGACGGTATCCTGCTGGGCTGGACGGTCAGCGGCGACGTGCCTGCGAGTGTCCGCGTCCTGCGCGGGGGGAGCGACCCCGTCGCCGTCAGCGGCTCGCTACCCGGTGAGACCCGCCGCTGGCTGGATCGGGGCGTCGAGCCCGGCGAGAGCTACGTCTATTGGCTGGAGGCCACGGATAACGCGGGCCAGGTGCAAAGATTCGGGCCGACGGCGGCTGTTGTCGCCCCGGAGCAAACGAACCGGCTGAGCCTGGACGAGCCCTGGCCCAATCCGGCGTCGGGAAGCGTCAGCATCGCTTTCACGCTGCCGCAGGCTCAGCGCGTCAGCCTGAGCGTCTACGACCTGGCCGGGCGCCGGGTGACCACGCTGAGCGAGGGCGAACTGCCCGCCGGGCGGCACGAGGTCGCCTGGAACTGCGCCGCCGCGGCCGCCGGGGTCTATCTGCTGCGGTTGGAGACGCAAGGCGCGGCGCTCAGCCGCCGGGTGGTCGTCGGCCGGGTCGTCGGCCGGTAGCGAGTTGTTGATATAGCATCACCCGGGCGGGATTGAAATCCCGCCCCGACGGGAGCGCTTCTTAGGCCTTCGAGAAACCGCAGGGGCGGCTGTCACCAGCCGCCCCTGGCTCATGGCGTCAGGCGGGATGAAAGCGCCGAGAACGGAGGACCGGCGCGCTTGTTGCGACGACGGACCCCGGCGGGGTCCGTCGACAATGCAACAACCTGGTGCCGGTGCTGCTTCGCAGCATTGGAGTACGACGAGGTCGTAGCTCCGGCCCGGCGAAACGCGAATACCCCGTCGGGGTGTCCGAACCCCAACTGAAAACCGGGCCCGCCGTTACGGTCGAGCCCGGTTGTCGTCTTGCGCGACGCGAAGCTAGTACTGGCCCTTGGAGAATTTCTCCACCTTGTCGACCAGCTCGTAACCGATGCGGTCCTGACCTTCGACGGATGATGCGCCGATGTGCGGGGTCAGGATGACGTTATCGAACTTGGTCAGCGGATGGTCGGGGGCCATCGGTTCTTCTTCGAAGACGTCGACGGCGGCCCGGGCCACGGTGCCGTCCTCGAGGGCCTCGACGAGAGCCTCCTCGTTGACGATCCCGCCGCGGGCGCAGTTGACCAGGGTGACGCCCTTCTTCATCTTGGCGAACTCGGGCCGCGAGATCATGTGGTGGGTTTCCTTGGTGTGCGGCAGATGGAGGGTGATGAAGTCGGAGTCCGCCAGCAGCTTGTCCAGGGAGACCATCCGGCAGTAGTCGCACTCCTCGACGAAGGGGTCGTAGCCCACGACGTACATGTTGAGGCCCTTGGCCCGTTTGGCGACCTCGGTGCCGATGCGTCCCAGGCCGATGACGCCCAGGGTCTTGCTGCCCAGCTCGGTGCCCTTGAACTTCTTCTTCTCCCACTTGCCGGCTTTCATCGAAGCGTCGGCCCGGGCAACGTGGCGGCTGACGGCGAACATCAGCCCGACGGCCAGCTCGGCCACGGCGGGGCTCGAGGCCGCCGGGGTGTTCCAGACCTTGATGCCCTTCTCGCGGGTGTACTCGTGGTCGATGTTATCGATCCCCACGCCGCCGCGCAGAACAAGCTTGAGGTTTTCGGCCAGATCGATCGTCGGCTCGCGCAGCTTGGTGGCCGAGCGGACGATGACGACCTCGTACTCCGGGATTTCGGCGTTGAGTTCGTCGACGCTCATCCCGGTCTTGACGACCACTTCGTGGCCGTTGTCACGCATTTTCTCGATCGCCGTTTCCGCGATGGGGTCGGTGACCAGTACCTTCATCGTACCTCCTACGGGCGGTTCACGACGGCGGGTTCGGGATTGTGGCAGTCGACTTCGGCCGCCGCCGGGAAAGTGGTGGGGGAACGCTCCGGTCGCTCCCCCGGCTCGAGGGGGTTACCACCCCATGATGTCGTCGATATTGAGCAGCAGGTCACGCACCTCGGGCGGGGTCATCGTGCCCATGTGGGCGATGCGGAAGGTCTTCTCCTTGAGGGCGCCGTAGCCGTTGGAGAGATGATAACCGCGCTTGCCCAGCTCGGCGTTGAGCCCGGCGACGTCGATGCCCTTGGTGTTGGTCAGGCAGGTCAGCGAAAGCGATTCGTAGCCCTCTTCGGCGAAGAGCTCGAAGCCGCGGGACTCGGCCCAGTCGTGAACCAGGTCGCGCATGGTGACGTGCTTGGCCCAGTGGGCCTCGAGGTCCCGGTTGAAACGCTCGGCCTGTTTGCCGAGGGCGTGGACCAGGCTGATCGCCGGTGTCGAGGGTGTCTGGTTGGTACGCTTGCCGGCGGCGTACTTCTTGAAGTTCAGCAGATCGTAGTAGAAACCACGGTTCTCGACCTCGGCGGCGCGCTCGAAGCAGCGCTCGGAGACGACGGCCACGGCGAGACCCGGGGGCAGGCTCCAGGCCTTCTGGGTGCCGGCGAGCATGTAGTCGATGCCCCAGGCGTCGGTCTCGACCTTGGCGGCGGCCATGCCGCTGACGGCGTCGACGGCCAGGATGACGTCGTCATGCTTGTTGACGGCCTCGACGATCTCCTTCAGCGGGCTCATCACACCGGTCGAGGTTTCGTTGAAGACCACGGTGACCAGATCGTAATCACCCTCGGCGAGCCTGGCGTCGATGTCGGCGGCCTTGGCGGCCTTGCCCCAGTCGTACTCCAGGCGGTCGGCCGACTTGCCGTTGGCCAGGGCGATCTTGTTCCAGCGGTCCGAGAAGGCGCCTACGACGACGGAGAGGATCTTCTTGCGCGACAGGTTGCGTACGGCGGCTTCCATCAGTCCGGTGGAGGAGCAGGTGCCCACCAGGATGAACTTGTCGGTGTAGAGCACCTTCTTGACGTTCTCCACACAGTGGGCGTGGATCTTCTCGTAGTCCTTCGAGCGGTGGCCGACCATCGGCACACTCATGTCGTGGAGCGCTTCGGGGGTGACCTCGACGGGTCCGGGGATGAAGAGCTTCTTGTGCATGGCCCTCCTGAGGGTGGAGACTGGCGCGAGCCGGCGCTGGTTGGATTGCGTACTAAAACGGTTGCAATTTTACCGTTACCGCCGGGGAGTGTCAAGGCTAGTGACGAGAGTGTAAGATAAAGATAATGAAATAGTTACATCAACAGCCCCTCCGGGCGGGGAGCTTCACCCCACCCTTGACAAAATAGCGGTGCGTTCCTATACTGCCTTCCGGCTTTTCCCGCGGGCCGACACCTGACCCGGAATGTGAAAAACCCCACGGTCAACCGGTTCCCAGCCGGGCAGCGACAGGGGAGGGTAGTTGACCGGGCTGTCGAGGTCGATCCCAGCGCTGATCTGTCTGATCGTCTCCACCGCCGCCGCCGCGACGGTCTGGGTCGCCCTACCCGAATCCGCCGCCGTCGCCGCCCTCGACGCCGAAACCGGCGCATGCCTCGTCCATCACGACTTCGCCGCCGCCCCCACCCACCTGAGCCTGTCCCCGGATGGGCGCTATCTTTATGTGGCCTGTCACGGCGACGGTCAGACCCACGTCGTCGATCCGCAAAGCGGCGCCCTCTACAAGCGGCTGCCCTACGTGGTTCCCCTCTTCGCCGCCGACGACGCCGACCATTACATCGCCCCTGGGCTGGGCGGCGTGCACCGCTACATGGTCGACGGCTTCGGCTCCGAGCAGTTGGCCTACCTGCCCGATACCCGCCACAGCTACGACTACGCCCTGACCCCGGACGGACGCTGGTTCACCTACGTCCAGCGTTACGTCTCCCGTCCCGGCCGTGAAGCCGCCGACCCGCCGAGCTTCGCCCGGGTCGCCGTTTGCGATCTCCAGCGGCAGACGGGGGCCTATCTGGAGCTCGAGGCCCAGGCCTGCTGCACCGCCGTTTCCAGCGCGGGCTGGGGTGCGGTCGCCGCCCTGGACGGCTCGGTGACCCTGTTCGAGCTGAGCGCCGAACCCGTCGCCGCGACGATCATGCACTTCGACGAAAGCGTCTTCGAGCTGGGCTTCGACGCCCCCGGGGAGCACCTGTTCTGTCTCTGCCCCTGCGGCGTCCACCTCGTCGCCCTCGGTGACGTGACCGCGACCACGACCCTCGAGCCCGCCGCCGAAGGCTGGGAAGCCCGACTCGTCGCTGGCGACCTGGAAGCCGAAGCCGGCCTGCTGGTGGTGGCCGACGACGCCGGAACGCTCTGGCGTACGACCATCGACCAGGGTTCGTTCAGCCGTTTCGCCGAACTCGACGAAAACCCCGTCGAGATCATGCTCATCATGGACTAGGGCGGGCCGAAGCCCCGTTCCCATGGATCCGGCCTCGCAACGTCTCGCGCAGTATCGCTCACCATACGAGGGCTGACAGATGATTGAGAAACGCGGTCCCTTCAAGCTCTCGCGGCGGCAGGTACGCCGCTTGTTCCTGTTGCTGCTGGTCGCCGCCCTCTCGCTGTCCCTGGTCGGCTGCGCCGCCGGAGACGCGGAGAAGTACAATGCCAAGGACCCCGCCAACTTCTGGGCCGGGCTCTGGCACGGTTTCATCCTCTTGTTCAGCTTCATCTTCTCGCTGTTCTCGGAGAACGTCGAGCTATACGAAGCGGCCAACGTCGGTTGGGCCTACGACCTGGGATTCCTCCTGGGCGTGATAATCTTCTGGCGGGGCAACTGCGAGATCGTTTACGTCACCCGCCGCAAGAAGAAGTGCGAGGAATAAGGGCATTTCCTCGGCAAGAGGTTTCACAGGGAAAGCAGCGCCCCCTAAAAGGTGCTGCATCATCACCCATCAACAGCCAAGGAGAAACTCGATGGCCGAAGAACTCAATCCCTTCAAGATAGCCCAGTCGCAGTTCGATCACGCCGCCGAACTGCTCGAACTCGAACAGCCCATGCGCGATTTCCTGCGCTGGCCGCGGCGCGAGTACAAGTTCACCATCCCCGTCAAGATGGATGACGGTTCGACCAAGGTTTTCCATGGCTATAGGGTCCAGTACAACGACGCCCGCGGTCCCAACAAGGGCGGCCTGCGCTGGCACCCCGACGAGACCATCGACACCGTGCGCGCCCTGGCGGCCTGGATGACCTGGAAGACCGCCGTCGTCGACATCCCCCTGGGCGGCGGCAAGGGCGGCGTCACCTGCAACCCCAAGGAGATGAGCGAGGGCGAGAAGGAACGGCTGGCCCGCGGCTGGATGCGCGTGATGGCCCGTGAACTCGGCGAGCATCGCGACTCTCCCGCCCCCGACGTTTACACCACCCCCCAGATCATGGCCTGGATGATGGACGAGTACGAGACCATCGTCGGCCGCTCCCACCCCGCCGTGATCACCGGCAAGCCGATCCCCGTCGGCGGCTCCCAGGGCCGTGGCGACGCCACCGCCCGCGGCGGCATCTACACCGTCCGTGAAGCCTGCAAGAAGAAGAACATCGATCCCTCCAAGGCCACCTACTCCATCCAGGGCTTCGGTAACGCCGGCCAGTTCGCCGCCACCCTCCACGAAGAGGTCCTCGGAGGCGGCAAGCTCGTCGCCGTCAGCGATTCCCGCGGCGGTATCTACGTCGAGGCCGGCATGGACCCCAGGGAAATCGTCAAGTGGAAGCTGGAAAACGGCACCGTGACGACCTTCCCCAAGGCCGACAAGAAGATCACCAACGAAGAGCTCCTCGAACTCGAAGTCGACATCCTCTACCCCTCCGCCCTGGAGAACGTCATCACCAGCAAGAACGCCGACAAGATCAAGTGCAAGATCTCTTGCGAGTTGGCCAACGGCCCCACCACCCCCGAGGCCGACCAGATCCTGCACAAAAACGGCGTCCACGTCATCCCCGACTTCCTCGCCAACGCCGGCGGTGTGACCGTCAGCTACTTCGAGCAGGTCCAGGGTACCTACAACTACTGGTGGCCCCTCGAGGAGATCCACCGTCAGCTCGACGACAAGATGACCAAGGCCTACCACGCCGTCTACGACATGCACGAGGATAAGAACATCGATATGCGGACGGCCGCCTACCTGGTCTCGGTCAAGCGCGTCGCCGACAACGTCCGCCTGCGCGGCTGGGTCTAAACCCGCTGCCGTTCAGCGCAACCAACACAGGGCCCCCCGGGGCCCTGTGTTTTGATCAACCCGACCGCGGACGAGACCTTTGAAAAACCGCCGAGTCTGCGGCGGATGCTTAGGCCCGACGAGCGGCCGGAACCGGCACGGTTTTTGCATCTCGGCGACCGTTGGAGCGAGGATAACGGTCCGCCTCCGCAAAAACCGTGCCGGTTCCGGCCGCTCATCAGCCTGAGGTTGCCGCCGGGCGCTCCGGTTTTTTCAAAGGTCTCGTCCGGGCGTTCCCTACCCGGCGCCCCCCCCTTTTGCTACAATACGGGTGAGAGAACCATCCAACAGGGAGGCAGGGCGATGCGTAAGGTAACGGCGGTCCTTATCTGCCTGGCCGCGGTCTGCGGCGCCGGTTCCCGGGGCGGCGGACGGGCCGATCTGCACGACGCCGTCGTCGTATTTCTCGGCGCGTCGATCACCGAGGTCTTCTACTATCCGACGGAGGGGCAGTTCTTCCCGGACTACGACTTCCACAAGATTATCGAGTTCGGGCCGGATAAACAGTCTGTCTTCGGGGACATCGCCGCCCTGGAGCCGGACATTGTGGTCTTCAAGGAGTGCGGGGCCTATTTCGACGAGGGCGGCGATACGGACATGCCGGCGATACAGGGCTTCATGGAAGACATCGCCGATTTCTGCATCTCGATCGACGCCGTGCCGGTACCGGCGACAACCCTGCCCATCGATGTCGGTTACGGCGGTCATACCCAGGCCCAGCTAGAGGACATCATCGAGTTCGATAACTGGGTGCGCGGTTGGTGCGACGCCGAGGGGTGGGCATGCATGGATTACTATAGCTGGATCGCCGACGGTGACGGTCAACTGCCGACGGCCTACCACGACGGCGACGGTCTGCACCCCAATCAGGAGGGCTACGACGTTCTCGGTCCCCACGTCATTCCCACCCTGGAGGGTGTCGCCTGGGCGGTCGTGCCGGTGAGTTTCGGCCGGATCAAGGCTCTGGGCCGCTGAACACACGGTAGTGCCGCTCGTTGACGTAACTCGTTCTAGAGCGGGGCATGGACTAGCTCGCCTCGACTGTCGAGCAGCGTGTTCGCTCAAACTATAACTTGTTTCGGAGGTGCCCCAATGCCTGTTTCAATCGTCAGCGGCGCGCTCAGGCGGCGTGTCGAATCCCTGGTGTCCGAAGACGAGCTGTCAGCAGTCGAGTTGATCCAACGCTTCCTGGACCTGTTGGGTCCGGAATTGGACGTCAGCCGGGCCTGCTTCAACGTCAAGCGCAACCGTGTCTATACGACGGAGCTGGAGTGGTTGGCCGCCGGCGTCAAGAGTTCCCTGGGCGAGAAGGTCTCGGCGCGGATCATCGAGAGCTTGGTGGCCGATGACATCCGGGAGTTGAACAAGGACACGGCCAAGGAGCTGCTGCCACCGGGACTACGGTTGATCTCGGGCTCGGTGCTGGGCATCCTCGAGGTGCTGCAGCGTCTGGTGGCCATCGTCGCCGGGCCGATCCGCTACCGCGGCGAGCTGGTGGCCGTGGTCTCCTTCGATATCTGCAAGGAGCGCAAGGCCTCGGCGGGCTGGTCGGGGCGCAAGCTCAACGCCGTCGGCGCATTGATCCAGCGCTTCAACAGCGCCTTGGAGCGCGAGAAGGATCTGCTTGGCGAACCGCCCTTCATTCAATGACATGACGGAGTCGACCGCCATTGTCCCGTCCGGCGACCTTTGAAAAACAGCAGGTGCGCACCGGTGAGCCCAGGCGGCCGGAACCGGCACGGTTTTTGCATCTCGGCGACCGTTGAAGCGAGGATAGCGGTTCGCCTCCGCAAAAACCGTGCCGGTTCCGGCCGGTCGTTGGACCGAGCCGGCCCCCCCGCAGGGCGCTCCGGGTGTTTTTCAAAGGTCGCCGTTATCGCCAACAGGCCGGGTCGCGCGACCCGGCCTGTTGGCGCAGTGGCAGACTCGGTGTTCAAGCGTCCCGCGCCGTATAGTACTCCTCGGCCAGGATGCCCATCAGGTGTTCGTCGTGCCAGGCTCCGGTGTACCAGTGGGCCCGGCGGGCCACGCCTTCGTGGACGAAGCCGCAGTCCTCGTAGACCTTGGCGGCCCCGGCGTTGTGGGCGTAGTAGCGCAGCCAGACCCGGTGCAGATTGAGCACATCGAAGGCGTAGGCCAGGGTCAGCCGGACGGCCTCGCTGCCGTAACCCTTGCGGCGCATTTGCGGCGGACCGATGAAGATGCCGAATTCGGCGTGGCGGTCGATGTCATTGACCCGGTGCAGTCCGGTGTTGCCGATGAGGGCGTCGTCGACGAGGCGGCGGACGCCGAAGACGATGTCGCCGCGCTTGTCCAGCGTGTCCAGCCATTCCCGTTCGGCCATCGTCGTCAGCGGGCGTTGGATCATCAGGTTCTCGCGCACGCCGGGGGCGTTGAGCCAGCGGACGTACAGCTCGAGGTCGGCCTCGTCCACGGGCGAGAGAAACACCTGTTCACCGACGAGGAAGCGGGCTCGGGGTTCGTTCATCGGAGGGTCTCCGCGTCACGCGCCGCGGCGACGGCCGCGGGCAGGTGTTCGAGGATGTCGGTCGGGGCGACACTCCAGTCGCCGCAGCCGCCCGCGGCCAGCTCGCCGGCCAGGCCGTGGAGGTAGGCGGCGGCGACGGCGGCGGAGAACGGCTCGAGGCCCCGGGCCAGCAGAGCGCCGATGACGCCGGCCAGCACGTCGCCGGAACCGCCGACGGCCATCCGCCAGTCCCCGGTGGTGTTGAAGCAGGCCGTGCCGTCGGGGGCGGCGACGATACTGCGGTAGCCCTTGAGCAGGCAGACGGCGCCGGTGAGTTCGGCCAGCTCCCGCGCCGCGCCCAGGCGGTCGGCGTTGACCGCGGCGGCGCTGCGCCCCAGCAGTCGCCCGGCTTCCCCCGGGTGCGGTGTCAGCACGTGGGGCGGATCGACCCGGGACAGCAGCTCGGTATCGGCGGCGTTGAGCCCGTCGGCGTCGATGACCGCCGCCACCTCGAGGTGCGGCAGGACGGCCTGCAGCAGCTTGCTGACGTTGACGTCGTTGCCCAGCCCCGGACCGACGACGGCGGCGTCGGCGGCGTTGAGCGTCCGCAGGATCACCTCCGAGGCGAAGGGCGACACCCGGCCCGCCTCGCCGGTGACCTCCGTCGAGGTCACCCCCGGCATGATCTGCTTGATCAGGTTCAGCGCCCCGGAGGTGGTGCAGAGGTTGACCAGTCCGGCGCCGGAGCGCGAGGCCGCCAGGCAGACCAGGGCCGCCGCCCCCGAATAATCCCGGCTGCCCGCCAGGGCGGCCACCCTTCCGCGCTCGCCCTTGTGGGCGTCGAGGGGCGGCGGGGCGAAGTAGGGCGCCGCGTCCCCCGGCTCGGCGTAGAACGTCCGCAGCCCGGCGAAGCGCTCCGGCAGCATCCCGATCGGCACGGTGATGATCTCCCCGGTCAGGCGGTAGCCCGGCGGCAGGAAGAGCCCCGTCTTCGGCGCGGCGAAGGTCAGCGTCAACTCGGCATCGACGGCCAGCTCCGCCGCCCCCGTTTCCGCGTCCAGGCCCGAGGGTACATCGACGGCGATAACGTAGGCCTCGGACTCGTTGACGGCCCGGATGACCGGGGCGAACAGCCCCCGCGGCGCACCCGTCACCCCGACGCCCAGCAGGGCGTCGACCACCACGCGCGCCCCGGCCAGGGCCCGGCGCAGCTCGTCCAGATCCTCTTCGCCCTCGATCAGCCGGGCGCCGCGGTTCCCGGCCGTCCAGACCCGCCAGTTGAGCGCCGCCTCCCCGCTCAGCTCCGCCGGGTCTCCCAGTTTGAAAATCAGCGGCTCGACACCGGCGCCGGCCAGATGCCGGGCGCAAACCAGGCCGTCGCCGCCGTTATTGCCCTTGCCCACCAGGATGACGATCGCGCCCGACCGCGACTCGGGGAAGCGCTCGAGGATTGCGGCGGCAACCGCCCGGCCCGCGTTTTCCATCAACGCCGCGCCGGGCAGCCCGTCCTCTTCGATGGTCAGGCGGTCCAGCCGGCGGATCTCTTCGGTGCTCGCTACGGGTCGCATGCGTTCCTCCGACGGTTTCTCCTCGATTGTCATTTTAACAGGGCTGTCCATTCGCCGCCAGCGTTGCACTGTTTCACCGGTATCTGCGCGGCCCGTTGCGTGTAGATGACCCTGTTGGGCGGGGCGTGGGATGAATCCCCCGACCTCGTCGCGGGCTGGATTACAATCCCGCCCCTGCAGGGGCGCGTCGCACGCCATCGAGAACCCCGTAGGAGCGGCTGTCCCCAGCCGCCCGGTGTTCATAACCTCAGACGGGTGCGAACCGCCGAAAACAGAGGATCGGCGCTTTTCCCGCCCGCGGTCGTCAACCGAGGACCTCGGGCGGGAAGCTGGTGCCGGTGCTGCTCCGCAGCATTGGAGTTACGACGGCATCGTAACTCCGGCCCGGCGGCGCCGGCAGCGAAACTAGCAGGGAGCATCACAGGAGTTGAACATCAGCTGTTGCAGTTGGGTTCTTCCAGCGGCGTGAACGGGTCCGTCAACCCGCCAGCGACGCGGCGGGCAATGTGGCGGGGCGGAGCGGATCGCGGGAGCGGCGCGCCGAGGGACGTCAAAAGGCGAGGGTCGCGGCAAGCCGTTCAAGCGTCGTCCCCGGGGTGCCGCAACGCGCCGCCGCCGGAAAAAACGCGGCGAGACAGCCTGTCTGTTGCGCCTCGGTGTCCCGACCGTCCGAGCCGCCGCTCGCCGGGCCGCGCTGGACCCGACCAGCTACACCGCTACGCCGACGGCCGGCGGGTCTATAAGAAACTGTAAATCAACGGCTTCCACCACGGGGCCTCAATGACGACAAGACCCCGGTCGATGGCCGGCGACGGCAAACAGCCGAGCAGAGCTTCGGCCTCTTCATCCCTGAAAGATCGTTCCGCTTCAACCCTCGAGACGCCGATAACACGCTATCCATTCTCAGGAGCAGACTTCGCGCTTGGTCATAGCTCGGTCATAGTTAGGTGATAATCCCCCGAAAAAAACGGGACCCCCGCGGGGGTCCCGTGGCTCCTCGGGCCGGACTCGAACCAGCAACCAATCGGTTAACAGCCGATTGCTCTACCATTGAGCTACCGAGGATCGTGAATTTCGCCGCCGTCGGTGACGACGGAGGAGTATTGTGCCAGAGGGCGGCGAAGCTGTCAAGGACGGGGGAGGCTTTACAAGGTCTCGGCCAGCTTGCCGAACAGTTTGCGTTGCTCGACGCTGAGCTTCCTGGGCAGGTGGACCTTGAGCCGGACGTAGTGGTCGCCGCGGCGGCCGCTGCGCTCGTTGTGGATACCCTTGTTCTTCAGCCGCAGCTTGGCGCCGGGCTGGGTGCCGGCGGGGACCTTGGCGCAGACCTCGCCGTGGAGGGTGGCGGTGCAGACCTCGCCGCCGAGGACGGCGGTGGTCAGCGGGATCTCCTCGGTGGTGTAGACGTCGACACCCCGACGCTCGAAGCGTGGATGGGGCTTGACGCGGACCTTGATATAGAGGTCGCCGGCGGGACCGCCGTTGCGGCCGGGCCGGCCCCGTCCGGGAAGGCGGATCTTCTGGTCCTCGCTGATACCGGCGGGGATCTTGACCGCCACGGCGGTGTCCGAGGGCGCCCGGCCGGTGCCGTTGCATTTGGGGCAGGTCTCGGTGGGCACGACGCCGCGACCGAGGCAGCGTGGGCAGGTGCGGCTGATGCCGAAACCGCCCTGGCCCGAGGTCAAGCGGCCGCTGCCGTTGCACTGAGGGCAGTCGCCCCAGTCGGTGCCGGGTTTGCCGCCGGAGCCCTTGCACATGGGACACTGGCCGCCCGCGGGGACCTTGACGCGGATCTTGCCCCCCCTGGCCGCCAGCTCGAAGTCCACGCTGACGGTCAGGGTCAGGTCCTCGCCGGTGGTGCTGCGCGGTTGGGCGCGGTTTCGTCCGGCGGAGCGACCGAAGCCGAACATCTCGCCCAGCAGATCGCCCAGTCCGCCGGCGCCGAAGCCGCCCCGGCCGCCGAAGTCCCTGGTCCAGGTGAAGCCGCCGTGGCCCTGTCCGCCCCGGGCTCCGCCGGAACCGCCCGTCCGCGGGTCCCAATTCCCGCCGTAACGGCGGATGGTGTCGTACTGCTTGCGTTTCTCCGGGTCCTTGAGGACGTCGTAGGCCTCGCCGACCTCCTTGAAGCGGCGCTCGGCGTCGGCGTCGCCCTTGTTACGGTCGGGATGGTACTTCTTGGCCAGCTCGCGGTAGGCGCGCTTGACGTCCTCCGTCGAGGCGTCCTCGGGAATGCCCAGAATCTGGTAGTAGTCCTTACTCATCGGCGTGGGTCGGGTTTTCGTCGCTTTGCTGGGCGATGACCACCTTGGCCGGGCGCAGCAACACATCGCCCAGGCGGTAGCCGTCGGCGAAGACGGCGGTCACGGTACCCGGCTCCGCGTCGGTCTGGTCGTCGGTGGCCAGGCATTCGTGAAGCTGGGGATCGAAGTCCTCGCCGAGAGGTTTCAGCCGTTCGACACCCAGGTTGGCCAGAGCGTGGTCCAGCTTGTCGATGACGGCGTGAAGGCCCGCGCGGAAGGTCTCGGCGTCTTGGGCCTCGTGCTCGACGGCGCGGTGCAGATCGTCGACGGCGGGCAGGACGCTTTCCAGCAGCTCGCGGAAGGCGCTCAGCCGTTGCTGGCGATCGCGGTCGGCGCGGCGCTTGCGGTAGTTGTCGAACTCGGCGGCCAGGCGCAGGTAGCGGTCGTTAAGCTCGGCCAACTTCTCGGCCAGCTCGGCGGCTTCGGCGGAGCCTGCGGTTTCCTGATCGGCGCCGCTTTGTTCCACCGACTCGTCGGCGGCGGCCGCGGGACGCTCTTCGTTGGTGCGTTCATCGCTCATCGCTGGGGTTACCTCTCCAGTAAGGGTTTCAGGTCGTCGTCCAGGCGCTTGAGGGCCAGCCGGGCCTGGCCGAGGTTGCCGTCGCGGTCGAGGCCGAGGCCGACGACGTAGTGTTCGGCCAGGTGATGGATCAACAGCCGGGCGCTGGAGGTTTCGATGATCAACTGCTGGACGTCGCCGGTGCCCGCTTCGTCGCTGGCCCGGCGGGCGACGCGCAGGGCCTCGACGAAGGCGTCGGCGGCGGTGTCGGGGCGGAAGCCCCGCGCCTCCGTCCAGGCGCCGACCATGATCCCGCTGTCCTCGAACAGGGCGGCGGCGAAACCGCCCCGGACGCTCTTGACGCTGTGACGCAGTATTTGTGCGAGCCGTTCGTCGATGGCTGCCTCCGGGGGACAGATTGACGGTACGACGGTGGCAGGTCTGCCTAATCGGCACACCCGGGCGGCGTATCCGGCCCCAACGGGGCGCCCCATTTTTATGTGCAAGAATCGTGCCGAACTGGTCGATCCGCTGGGGCGGGTTGCAGAACACGGCCGCCGAGGCGTCGCCCGAAGGCCCGGTCGTGGCTGATGTAGAGCAGGCTGCCCTCGTAGGCGTCCAGGGCCTTCTCCAGGGCCTCGATGCTCTTCAAGTCCAGGTGGGCGGTGGGCTCGTCGAGGAGCAGCAGATTGGCCCCGCCGAGGCAGATCAGCGCCAGAAACAGCCGGGCCCGCTCACCCCCGGAGAGTTCGCTGACCGGGGTGTGGATGCTCTCACCGGTGAACAGCAGGCGGGCCAGCAGGTGCCGGATCTCCCGCCGCTCGGCCGTCGTTCTAGCGCGGACGGTCTGCCAGACCGTGCCGTCGGTGGGCAGGCCGAGGGTCCGCTGATCGGCGTGGAAGGCCTGGACATTGGCGCCCAGGCCGCACTCGCCGCCGGTGGGCTGGAGCTCGCCGGTCAGCAGGCGCAGCAGGGTGCTCTTGCCGCTGCCGTTGGGACCGGCGAGGCGCAGCCGGCGGCCCCGGTAGAGGGTGAAGTCCAGACCGGCGAAGAGTTCGGGGCCGCCGGGGTGGGCGAAGCGCAGGTCGCGGGCGTAGGCCGCGACCTCGCCCGAGCGGGCCGCCGGACCCAGGGGCGGGCGGATGTGCAGGGTGTAGGACTTGGGCGGGGTCAAGCGTTCCTGTTCGATCTCGGCGATGCGGCGCTGGACGACCTTGACCGTCTTGCTCAGCTTGGCGGCCTTGCGGTCGTAGTACATCGAGCCGCGGCGGTTGGCGTGAGCCGTGCCGGCGAAGCCGCCGCCCTGGCCCTCGATGGTGCGCACGATGCCCAGGCGGCGGTTCATCCCCGCCAGGAGCTTCCGCCGCTCGCGCTTGGCCTGGTGGAAGTCCTCCCAGGCGGCGGCCAGCTCGGCGTCCCGTCGCTCGCGGTAGGCGCTGTAGCCACCGTGGTAGCGCCGCAGTCCGCCGTCTTCCAGCTCCAGGGTTTCGTCGGCCACGGTGTCGAGGAAGTCCCGATCGTGGCTGACCACGATGAAGGCTGCGTCGAGTTCGGCCAGCAGGGCTTCGGCCTGGCGCAGGCCCTCGAGGTCGAGGTGGTTGGTCGGTTCATCGAGCAGCAACAGGTCGGGTTCGGCGGCCAGCAGGACGGCCAGGTCGAAACGGGCCAGCTCTCCGCCGGAGAGCTCCAGCGCCGGGGCGTCGAGGCGCTTCTCGGGCAGACCCAGCCGCCCGGCCAGGCGGATCAGCCGCTCGGCGCGCTCATAACCCCGACGGTTGACCAGTTCGTCGACGGCGGCGGTGTCGCCCTCCAGACCGCGCAGCCATAAACGGCCCAAGCCGGGTTGCAGGCGCTCGAGGCCGCGGATCAGCAGCCGGCGATCGTCGGGCGCTTCCTCGGCGAAGGCCCCCTGTTCCAGCAGGGCGATCCGCACGTCGGCGGCCCGATGGATGGTGCCGGCGTCGGGTTCCAGGCGCTCGCTGATAATTTTGAGTAGGGTCGATTTGCCGCCGCCGTTCTCGCCGATCAAGGCCAGGTGGTCCCGGCGGCCGACCTCCAGCTCCAGGTCGTCGAGCACGAGACGGTGGCCGAAGCTCTTGGATATCCCTTGCAGTTTCAGCATCCGCACTCCTTTCTCCTTTTCCGGGGTTGCGCTGAGCGCCGGGCTCCCCCCGGGGCCGTCACAGTTATTGCAGGCCGGCCGACCCGGCGGGGCCGGGTCGGCGGCGCAATAACCTGCGCCGGCCCCTGCGGTTTTTTTGTTTACCACCCCATGCCGCATCGTCGGCGCCGGGATGGAAAAAAGCCGTCGGTGCGCGTGGCGCGGACCGACGGATACCCATCCCGTTGCTGCTCGATTGTGGTTGAAGCTCGCGCAGGCCAACCCGCCCGCTGGTTTACGGGCGGTGGATGCGGTGGGTGGCCTGGTGGTTTTGGGTCGGCCCGTTACAGCGACCCCTCATCCAGCCCACCCTCCGTCGGTTGGGCTACGCGTTGAACATGTAGGGCGGCTCCCGTTGGGGTTTTGTTACTTTTCCGTGGCGACGTCTCCGCGGCGACTTCGTTGGTGCGCGTCGGGGTTGGGGTGTCGCGAACGGCTGATCTTGATGTGGACAATATAGCAGGAAGCCGGAGGTATGGCAAGGGGGCGGTGGATTGCCGCTGTGCGGAATAAAGATGGGGATCGTCTACCGTGTTCGGACCGCTACCTGTCTGTAACCTGCTGTTAACATCCGGGATGGGCTGTGATATTCTGCCACGAAAAGGCGATCAACAAGTGGCGGAAAACCGAGCAACCGACCGGCCCAGTTGTTGCCCAAAATGTAACCATAGAACGCACTATAAGTTGGCCGACGGCAGATGTAAATGCAAGAATTACGGAAAGAATTATGCCCATCGACCAAGATATGCAAAGCTATCTTGCAAACCTATCTCAAGAGAAGCAAAAAGAGATAGCTCGCTTATTATGGCTGCGCGTTCCGACGGCCGCCGCGGCCAGGGCGGTCGGCGTATCCGCTAAAACAGCAGCCAAAGGTGCAATCGACTTACAATCGACTTACAATCGACTTACAATCGACCAAGGGAGCGCCGCGCCGCCCCTCGCCAGGCCGCGCTCGACCCGACCGTCTACCCCGCTATGCCGACGGCCGGCGGGCCTGGACGAAACTGTCGCTCAACGGTTTACACCACAAGCGGATCAAGCATGACAAGACACGGGTTGACGGCAAGCAACGGCCTCGAGAGCTCCCGGGGCTACGCCAAACGACGGCTAAAGGCCGCTCACGGCGGCTTAAAGGCAACTTCAGGCGCTGTATCAGAGAAGGGTCGTTCCGCTTCAAGCATCGTGACGACGAAAACGCGCTCGACTACCCGCAGGATGCACTGCTCAATTGGTCCGCTCAGGTTACATGATGCCTAAGGATTATACTCGGCCTTTAGGGAGGTAACGGTGCTGAGTGTTTTCGAGATCGCGGCCCTGGCGGTGGCGCTGGCGATGGACGCCCTGGCGGTGGCCGTCGCCGCCGGGGTGACCCTGCGGCGGGTCGATTGCCGCCAGACCTTCCGCCTGGGCTGGCATTTTGGTTTCTTCCAGGCCCTGATGACCATCGTCGGCTGGGCCGTCGGGCTGGCCGTCTACCGCCTGATCGCCGCCCTCGACCACTGGGTGGCTTTTGGCTTGCTGTTGCTGATCGGCGGCAAGATGATCGTCGAGTCCCGGCGCGGCGGCGCGGCCGACGGAGAGCGTTGGGATTATGAACCAACCCGGGGCTGGTCCCTGGTGCTGTTGTCGCTGGCCACCAGCATCGACGCCCTGGCGGCGGGCCTGAGTCTGTCGCTGCTCGGGGTGAGTATCTGGCTGCCGGCGCTGGTCATCGGGCTCGTCGCCGGTCTGTTCACCGTCGGGGGCCTTCACCTGGGGGCGCTGATCGGCCGGAAGACAGATCTGGGCCGCTGGGCCGAACTGGCCGGCGGCATCGTGCTGGTCTTGATCGGGGTCTGGGTGCTCTATCGGCACGGGGTGTTCTGCTGATGTTTATCACGGAGGGCCATCCACCGGGCCGGCATGCTTCTTGCATTCCGCGGGCCTTCCTTCCCGGAAGGCCCGCGGGCAACAAGCCCGCCGGCCCTCTATGACTCGTCGCTGCCCCCACCGCTGGTCGCCGTATGGAGACGTTGCGGGGAGGCGTTGCGGGATAGCGGCTTGAGGACAAGCAGGGAGGCATCTCGCCGCTTCTGGACCATAGCGCCGGGAGTGGAGACCGTTGTTTCAAATCGCGGGGAGGGCTGCTGGGGGACGTCGTCGTCGTCGGTTTTACCGACGGCTTTCGACAGCGGGCGATTATCAGTTCTAACTGGTTGGTGTTGAGTGGTATAGGGCTAGATGCTCGCTGATGGGATCAGCAGTGCCGGCAGTCGAGCATACAGGTCCGGGTTGTTGGGTTCGGTTTGACGACATTGACGCCCCTCGAGCTCTGCCGCAACAACACAAATCAAGGGGCTTGACCGGTTTGCTTCCGGCTGCCTTTCTAGGAACGGATCATAGAACTGGATTGGCCCGTTGCCGTTACGTGATCCCATAAAGAGAAGGGCCGACGGCTGTCGGCCCGTAATCGTTCGTAGTAGTTGATTGCGGTTCAGGGACCGGCGGAAACCAGGCTCCTGCCGTCCATCGCCTCGGGCACTTCGAGGCCCAGGTAGTCGAGGATCGTCGGCGCCAGGTCGATCAGCCGGGGCCGGCCGGCGGAGAGGTCGAGTTCGCGGTTGCAGAACAGGATCGAGGTGACCACGTCGGGGGCGACGCCGCAATGGTCGGCGCTCCAGCGCTTGACCTGGTCGCTGAGGGTGTACTGCTCCAGACCGCCCAGGCAGGATTGCCAACTGACGCGGTAGCCCTCGTTGAAGCCGACGATCAGGTCGGGGGCGTACTCCATGGCGTCGCCGTGGTAGATTTCGTCACCGCGGTAGACATCGACGAAGACGGGTACGGGTTCCGGGGCCTCGGGGTCGTCGACGGCGTAGACGACGTCGCCCTCGCTGGTCGGTCGGGGTCCGACGGGGGGGTTGGTGTCGTGGAGGTCGAGCATGTCGCGGCGGATGCTGTCGACGACGGCGTCGTAGTCCTCGGGGCTGACGGAGCCCTGGGTCTCGCGACCCTCGAGGTTGACGTAGATGCCGCTGAGGCCGAGGGAGTAGGCCTGGGTCCTGGACCAGTCGACGCCGGGGAAGAAGAAGCCCTGGCCGCCGAAGAGGTCCTCGAGGTTGAACTCCTCGCCGAAGCCGAAGCCTTCCTTGAGTACCATGTAGCCGTTCTCGACCAGCCAGGTGTTGAGGTTGACGCTGCGGCGGAAGGAGGCGAAGCCGTGATCGCTGAGCACCATCAGGACGTCGTCATCCTCCAGGCGCTCGCGGAACCAGCCGACTACCTCGTCCATAAAGGCGTAGACCTCGAGGATGGCGTCCTCGAACTCAGCGGCCAACTCGGCGTCGTACATCGGATGGTTGGGGTCGATGAAGCGCCACATCATGTGCTGGACACGGTCGGTGCATTGGAAGACGGCCAGCATCAGCTCGGGTTCCTTTTCCTCGAAGAGGTACCGGGCGTTGGCCAGCCGCTGGTCGGCGGCGTCCCAGAGGTTTTCCATGAAGGTGGCCTCGTCGATGCGGTTCTCGGAGAGGCTGAAGGTGTCGATGGCCCAGCCCTGGGTGTAGTAGAGGCCGGCCTCCTCGGCGACTTCGCGGGAGAGCTCGCCCGGACAACTGATGTCGACGAGGGGGTCGCGGGGATCGAAGGTGATCGGGTGCAGGTAGATGCGCAGCGGGTCGGCGGAGAGGACCTTGAGTTTGCTGATACCGTGGACGGTGATCAGGGCGTTGGCCTCGAAGTCGAACTCCAGCCAGTCGCTCCATTCGTTCTCGCCCAGGGTCAGTTGCTGGTCGTCGATCTCCAGGGTGATGCGGCCGTCGTCCAGACGGCGCCCGGAGGCCTCGATGATGATATCGGGGTTCTGTTCGAGATACTCTAGCTCTTCGGCGGTCAGGGCGCGGAACTGCTGATCGTGCAGCAGCTCGCGCTGGCGATCGAGGACCACGGGGTTGGGGGTGCCCGGAATACGGAAGTCGAAGGAGCCGTCGCGCTCCAGCTTGAGCTTGGCCAGGATGCCGCCGAACTCGGTGTTGGCCTCGACGTTGGGCGGCAGGTCCTCGGCCCAGTAGTAGAAGGTGCCCTGGGTTTTGCGCACGTCGGGCACGCCGAGACCGGAGAGGCTTTCGCCGGCGATCTGGGGCGAGGGGAAGGTCACCGGGAGCTGCATCAGCGCCTGATGGACCCCGGCCTCATCGGCGACGTCGTAGAACTTGACGCCGCGCTGGCGGCACTCGACCTTGGGCATCTGGATGGGGATCAGTCCCCAGAGGAACTCGGCTTCGGCGATCTCCTCGACCATCGAATAGAAGGGGGTATAGGTCTGGGGATCGCGCAGGAGGAAGTCGTAGATGCCGTGCTTGCCGGGGTTGGAGCCCGTAGTGAAGCTGGACCAGCAGACCGGGCTCTGGGAGGGTGCGGGGGGCAGCGTTGGGCTGTAGCTGCCCTCGCGGCGCAGGGCCCAGAGGTTGGGGAAGCGCTCGGGATGCTCCTCCATGTAGCGTTCGAGCAGGTCGGAATCGACGCCGTCGAAACCCAGCACCACCACCCGGCTGTCGAAATCGCGGAAGTGCGGGATGCCCTGCAGCTCGGCGGCGGCAAAGAAGATCACCACCACCAGGCCGACGACGGCCAGGCGGATCAGCCAGCGCAGGGGGAGGATCAGGCGGTTGTTGTCTTGGCGCGGTTTGTCCTCAGGCATCGTCTGCTCCCGATTGCTGTCATTCGTTGCCGTAGCGAAGGTAGAGGTGGGGCTGGGCGAAGAGCTCGGCGGCGAACTCCATCAGCTCGTCGGCCTCCAGCTCCTCGATCTCGTCGATGTAGTCGCTGTCGAAGTCATAGCCGACGCCGAGGAGCTCGTTGACCGCGGCCTGCTGCAGGCGGGCCGCCGCCGTCGACAGATCGTAGACGTAGCGCGAGACGGTCAGCATGCTCTTGCCGCGCTCGAGCTCGTCGTCGGGTACGGGCTCGGTGCTGATGCGCTCGAGTTCGCGATCGACGATCTCTCGAGCCTCGGCGACCTTGCCGGGCTCCGTGCCCAGGTAGAGGGCGAAGGCCGCCGGGACCCTTCCGGCCAGGGGGAAGGCGTGGACGGCGTAGACCAGTCCGGCGCCGCGCAGGGCGAAGTGCAGCCGGCCGTTGGGCAGGTAGATGCCCGACAGCACGGCGTCCAGCAGGTCCTGCTCGAAGCGGCGGGGATCGTCGAGTTCCAGCCCGGGCCAGAGCCAGTAGAGGACGGTCTGCTCCCGCTCGGTGGGCAGGGCCGTCTCGCCGTCCCGGGCCGGGAAGTTAGGCGCTCCGGGGAGCTCCAGCCCCAGGTAGCCCTTGGGGATCCCATCCCACAGTCCCGCGACGAGTTCGCGGACCTCGTCGGCCTCGACGGCGCCGGCGACGGTCAACACGACGTTCTCCGGACGCACACTCTGTTGATGGTACTCCATCAGGCGCTCCCGGCTCAAGGTATCGATGGATTCGAGGTTGCCGCTCTGGTGGTGGGCGTAGGGGTGCTCGCCGAAGAAGGCGGCCTTGGCCTCGCGGTAGGCCTGGGTGAAGGGACTGTCGGCCTCGGCGGCCAACTCGTCGAGGAGGTTGAGGCGCAGGTTTTCCACCTTGTCGACGGGGAAGGTCGGCTCGAGGAGGACCCCGCTGACCAGCTCCAGGGCCAGGGGCAGGTCCCGGGCCAGCACCTTGGCGCTGACCGAGCCGTAGTCCCGGTAGCTGCCGGCGCCGATGAAGCCGCCGCGCTGCTCCAGGACCAGGTTGAGCTCCTCGGCCGTGTAGTCGGCGGTACCCTTGAGCAGGGCGCGCATCATGAAGTTGAAGGCCCCCTCCTCGTCGGGTTGCTCGACGGCGTAGCCGCCGCCGACCAGGGCGCCCACCGTGGCGCTGCCGACGCTGGAGTCCTCCAGGACCAACAGGCGCAGGCCGTTGTCGAACTCGAACAGCTCGAGCTCGCCGACGTCGCCTTCACCGCCGAGATCGATTTCGTAACGCGGCGGGTAATCCCGCGCCAGGTCGTTGACGGCCGAATAGTCGGTTTCCAGGGGTAGCTGCTCGGCCGGGCCGCGCTCGCGATAGACGAAGTAGGTGTCGGCTTGTCCAGGCACGACCTCGCCGCGGCCCTCCAGCGAAGCCTCCAGGCCGTGGACCTCGGCCACCGGGGCGCTCTCCACCAGCTCCAGCCGCTCGGGGTCGGCCAGCAGGGAGAGGTCGAACTCACCGGCCTCGACGGGCCAGTTGACGGCCAGGTAGAGATTGTCGGGACGGAAGTAGCGCCGGGCCGCTTCGCGCAGCTCCTCGGCGGTCACCGCCCGGCAGCCCGCGATGTAACCCTCGCTGAACTCCAGATCGCCCAGCAGGGCGTCGTAGCCCAGGCGGGAGGCCTGGCTGGTCAGCTCCTCGCCGGCGAAGACGTAGTCGGCCAGGAAACCGTTCTTGACCCGCTCCAGCTCCTCCTCGTCCACCAACTCCTCGGTCAGGCGCAGTACCTCGGCGTAGGCCGTGTTGTAGGCCTCGAGGATGCGATCGGCTTCGCCGGCGAGGCTGATGGTGAACTGGCCGGCGTCGTAGGTCGGGGTGTAGCTGGAGACGGAGAAGGAGGACACCAGGGAGCGTTGCTCCTTGAGGGCCTGATACAAGCGGCTGGAACGGCCGCGCTCCAGCAGGTTCATCAGCACGTCGAGGGCGTAGAGATCCTCGGCCCACAGGGGTACCGTGCGGAAGCCGAAGCTGAGGTAGGCCTCGTTGAAGGTGGTGTACTCGACGGCGTAACGCGGGGCGGAGAGCTGCTCCGGCCTGGGGACCCCGGGCAAAGGAACGCCCGAAGCCGCGGCGTCGCCGAACTCCGCCGCCACCTTGTCCACCATCCGCTCCAGGGGCAGATCGCCGCCGACGACGATGACCATCTTGTCCGGGGTGTAGCGCTCGGCGTAATACTCGCGCAGATCCTCCTCGGTCACCGCCCGGAAGAGGTCCGGGTAGCCCAGGATCGGGTCCGACGCGGGGGAGTCGCCGAAGATGGTGTGCTGGAAGCGGTACCAGTTGCGGGTGTCCGCCTCGTCGTTGTTCATGTTGATCTCTTTGAGGATGATCCCGCGCTGGCTGGCGATGATCTCCTCGTTGAAGTCCTGACGCAGCAGGGTCTCGGCCATCAACTCCACCAGGCTGTCGAAGCTGTCCGTCGTCGTGGTCTGGTGGTAGCAGGTGTGGGTGCGCGAGGTGTAGGCGTTAGAGGCCCCGCCGAGGGATTCGTCCCAGGTATCGATCTCGGCCTTGCTGCGCCCCGTGGTGGCGTCGCCGTGGAGATGTTCGTAGAAGTGGCTGATGCCGGCGCCCTGGAAGCGTCCCTCATAAACACCGCCGGTCTTGACGTAGACCCGCATGGTCACCGTCGGGTTGAGCTCGTTCTCGAAGGCCACGATGGTCAGGCCGTTGTCCAGCTCGACCCGGACGGCCTCGCGGGCCAGCACCGGCGTGGTGATCAGCAAAGCCAGAATCAGTACGCTCAAAGTCTTGCGCATGCGTTTACCCCGTTGACAGGTGAGGCCGCCACCGTCGACGGCGGCCGGTTTATCGCTGGACGATTAGTTCCCCGGTATTATACCGTATTTTTACCCTTTTTGTTTCCATCGCCGCCGCCGTCCGTCAACACGACCCACCCGCAGGTCCGGGCGGCCCGAGCCGCCGCGCCGCCGGAACCGGCACGGTTGTTGCATCTCGGCGCCCGTGACGGATACTGCTAACGGTCCGCCTCCGCAACAACCGTGCCGGTTCCGGCGGCGTGTTTCCCGGTCCGTGGTTGGTGAGGTGACGGGATTGCGGGGTCGTGTTGACGGACGGCGGGGTCGCTGGACCCCGCCGTGTTTAGCTGTTGTTCGGGCGTGCTGGGGATCAGTTGTTTCCCGTTTCGGCGCTTTCGCTGATATCGGCCTCGCGCAGGTATTTGGCGGCGTCTTCGGGTTTGGTGGGGTTGATGTAGAAGCCGGTGCCCCATTCGAAGCCGGCGACCTTGGTCAGCTTGGGCATGATTTCGATGTGCCAGTGGTAGGCCAGCAGGTCGGTGCCGCGGCAGTTGACCGGCGAGTTGTGGATGAGGAAGTTGTAGGGTGGGCTGGAGAGGGTCACCGAGAGGCGCTTGAGGGTTTCGCGCAGCAGGGCGGAGAGCATGGCCAGGTCGTTGTCGCGCTCGAAGAAGGGGCGATGGTCCTTGGGCAGCAGCCAGGTTTCGAAGGGGAAGCGCGGGGCGAAGGGGGCCAGGGAGATGAATTTTTCATTCTCGCAGATGACCCGTTGGCCCTGGTTGAGTTCCTGCTTGATGATGTCGCAGAAGACGCAGCGTTCCTTCCAGCCGTAGTAGATCTTGGATCCCTCCAGCTCTTCGGTGACGCGCTTGGGGATGATCGGCGTGGAGATGAGCTGGGAGTGGGAGTGGGAGAGTGAGGCTCCGGCGGCGCTGCCCTCGTTCTTGAAGACCAGGATGTAGCGGAAGCGGGAATCCCGGGTCAGGTCGACGATCCGCTGGCGGTAGGCGGTGACCACGTGCTGGACCAGCTCGGGCGGCAGGTCGTGGAGCCGCTGGGCGTGGTCGGGCGTTTCGATGATCACTTCGTGGGCGCCGATGCCGTTCATCATGTCGAACATGCCGACGCCCCGGCGGTCGAGTTCTCCCTCGATGCGCAGGGCGGGGAACTTGTTGGGCACCACGCGGACCTGCCAGCCCGGGGTGTTGGGTTGGCGTTCGTCGTTGCCCGGCTGGTTGACGGTGAAGATCTCGGGCGGGGTCTTGCCCTCGTTGCCCTCGCAGAAGGGGCAGCCCTTTGCGCTGGACTCTTCGGGTTCGGTGGCGAAATCGCTGGGGCGTTTCCCCCGCTCGGAAGAGATGATCACCCAGCGACCGATAATCGGATCACGGCGGAGCTCAGGCACTGCAGCCTCCTGTGATAAAGCTCTAAAGCTTCTTTTAACAATGGCTTAGGACGTGTCTTCGGCACGCCGCTCCGTTCATCTTTAGTATAGCATAGGAGCTGCGGGGGCGCGCCGTCAACCGTCAAGCGCTGTCTTTTTGACTAAGACTGCGGCCTTCTCGGGGGGACAATCGTCGGGCCGCGGGGTCGAAGCCGAGCGTTGGCAAGCGGGGGAGGCGCTAAGCCTCCCCCGGGTCGGGCAGTCGGTTCAGGCGGTCGGATCGGCGGGCTGCTCGGCAGCGGCCGTTAACCCTCGTCCCCGGTTTCGTTCTCGTCGGGATTCTGGTCGTCAGAGCCGTCCGGGGTGACGGGAGCCTCGGTTTCGCCGCCGGCATCGAGCAGGCCGAAGTCCAGCTCTTCGAGTCCGGCCAGGTCCTCGGTGCTGAGCTCACCGGGCAGCTCATCGACGGCTTCGTCGGCGGTGTCGGTCGCGATGGGCTCAATGGGGATCAGGTCGACCAGGGAGGTCAGGTACTCGCCGGTATCGAGGATGTGTTGAGCCCGGCGGACGAAGGGGTCGTCCTCTTCGCCCTCGTCGACGACGCTCTGCAGCAGCTCCTCGGCCTCGCCGTTCTCGCCCTGGAGGGCCAGGATGCGGGCCTGCTCGATCTTGGCCGCGGGGGCGAGGTAGCTGTCGCCGGCGGCCAGCTCGCGGTAGATCTCCAGGGCCGGCGCGAACTGCTCGCGCTCGAGATGGACGGAGCCCAGGGTGAAGCGGGCCTGGAGGGCCAGGGGCTCGAAGGCGCTCTGGCTGACCTGTTCGAGTTTCTGCCGGGCCTCGTCGAGGTTGCCGCGGTGCAGGGCGCAGAGGCCGATATAGAGGGTGGCCGTGTCGCGATCGAAGTCGGAGCCCGGATCCTCGGCGACGCGGTTGAACAGCACCAGGGCGTCGGCCAGGTGTTTGTCGCGCTCCGCGGGTGTCGGCTCGACGCGTTGGGGTTGGCCGTCGACCTGCTTTACCTCGCCCTCGAAGGCCATGCCGTAGATCTGGATGCCCCGGCCGAGGACCTCGGCGGTCTCGGAGACGGGCTCCTCGCCGGCGAAGACGAAGAGGTAGACGATGGCGGCCACCAGCAGGATACCGGCGATCAGGCCCCAGACGACGATCCGGCGCCGCCGCTTGTCCAGCAGGTCGGCCTCTTCGTAGTAATGCCCGATGTCGTCGCCTTTGGGGGCGCCGTCGGCCTGGAGTTCCCTGATGCTGTCGTCGGCCTTGATGTGCTTGGCTTTGCGTCGCTTGGCCATTTGATCTCCCGCGCCCCGCCGGGGCGCTCGTGGCTCTTTAGGGGGTCAGGTAGCTGCGGGCCAACTCGATGTAGCCCTGGGCGTGTTGACGCTGCCCCTCGATCTCTTCCGGGGACAGCTTGCGCACGACCTTGCCGGGGACGCCCATCACCATCGAGCCGGCGGGGATCTTCTTGCGCGGCGGGATCAGACTCCCGGCGGCGATCAGGCAGCCCGCGCCGATCTCGGCGTGGTCGAGGATGATCGCTCCCATGCCGATCAGGCTGCCGTCGCCGACGCGGCAGGCGTGCAGTACGGCGCGGTGACCGATGGTCACGTCGCGGCCGATGATCGTCGCAGCGTCCTTGTCGACGTGGACGACGGTCAGGTCCTGGACGTTGGAGTTGGCTCCGATGACGATGGGCGCCAGGTCGGCGCGCAGAACGCAGCCGTGCCAGACGCTGACCTCGGGACCCAGCTCGACGTCGCCGATGATGTCGGCCGACGGGGCCACGTAGAGGCAGCCCTGGTCGAGGGGACTGTTGCCGTTATGCTGATAGAAGGGCATCGTTTCTCCCTTGGTCGAGGGGGGCGATTGTACTAACCGGCGCGGCGCAGTGTCAACCGGACCGCGACCACTCAGCCGCCGCCGGTTCCGCCGCCCCGGCGCTCGAAGCGGCGCAGGCCCTTGCCGGCGCCGCGCAGTTCCTCACGCAGCCGCTTGACTTCGCCCGGCGACAGCCTGCGCCAGCGGCCCGGCTCCAGGTCCTTGAGCTCCAGGGTGCCGAACTTGATCCGCTTGAGCCGCAGCACCCGGTAGCCCAGGTGCTCGCACATCCGGCGGATCTGGCGGTTGCGGCCCTCGTAAAGGTCGATGTAGAAACGGGTCTTGTCGCCGGCGCGCTCCAGCAGCTTGACCCCGGCGGGCAGGGTGCGGCCGTCCTCCAGCTCGACCCCGGCGGCCAACTCGCGCAGATGCTTGTTGGTCACCCGGCCGCGTGTCGTCACCAGATACCGCTTGATCACGTGGTAGCGCGGGTGGAGCAACCGGGCGGCCAGGGTGCCGTCGTCGGTCAGCAGCAGCAGGCCCTCGCTGTCCCGGTCCAGCCGCCCCACCGGGAAGACCCGGCGCGGGTAGCTCTTCAGCAGGTCGCCGATGTCGCGCCGGCCCTTCTCGTCCTCCAGGCTGGTGATGATCCCCCGGGGCTTGTAGAAGACCAGGTAGTGGTAATCCTCGGGCAGTTCGAGGGGTTTGCCGTCCAGTTCGATGGTCTGGGTCTCCGGGTCCGCCTTATCGCCCAGGCTCGCCGGAACGCCGTCGACGCTCACCCGGCCGGCCTCGATGAGCTTCTCGGCGGCTCGGCGGCTGCAGACCCCGGCGCGGGCGATCAGCTTCTGTAGGCGCTCCTGCGGCATGGGTAAAAGTATAACAGAGTTGCCGGGTTATCGTCTTCGGGCGGGAGACCTTTGCCGAACACCCCGCACGCTCCACAGCCGCCGGCCCCCGGAACTGGCACGGTTTTTGCATCTCGGCGACCGTTAGCACGGCTGTAACGGTCCGCCTCCGCAAAAACCGTGCCAGTTCCGGGGGCCGGGGCGGGGCTGGTTGACGGCCGCGGGCGAGTCGCGCAAAGGTCTCCCGCCCGGGGCGAAACCGCGGGATGGATTGGTCTGGGTATCGCCTTGCCCCGTGGTCGACGGCGATGCTATAGTCGCCGGAAACCCGCCAAGGCTTGCCGGTGGTTTGCGTATTCCGTTTGACGAGGAGCATATCTTTGACCCTGCTGAAGAAAGTCCTGCTCCTCTTCGCCTCAGGCGGCGCGGGCACTCTGGGCCGCTTCGGCCTGCTGCTGGCCCTGCGCCGGCTGCCTGCGGGCCGTTTCACCTGGCCGACGATCATCGTCAACTTCCTCGGCTGTTTCCTCGTAGGTTTAGTGGTGGAATTGGCGGCCGAGCGCTGGCAGTGGGACGCTCATACTTCGAGCATCATTCTGATCGGTTTCTTCGGCGCCTTCACCACCTTCTCGGCGGTGATCCTGGAGGCACTGCGTTTGGGTCAGAGCGGGGATTGGCTCTGGGCGGCGGGGTACATCGTGGTCCAGAACGTCCTGGGCTTGGGTGGTATCATCGGCGGTGTCAATCTGGGCCGGGTCTTGGCCTGAGGCCAACTTGTCTCGGCCCCGTCGAGGGGTTATCATGAACTACGAATCCAGCTTCAGCGGAGCACCGTGAGCGAGCTGACCCTCAAGCGTGTGGAAGGACGCGGCCTGGCCGTCCCCTGGCGGCTCTACGGCTACATCCTGCGCGAGCACATCGGCCCCTTCCTTTTCGCCCTGGTGGTGGCCACCCTGGTGCTGATCCTGGGCCAGGTGTTCCGCATGATGGAGCTGATCCTCAACAAGGGCGTGCCGGCCCAGTTCGCCCTGGAGCTATTCGTTCTCTACCTGCCGGCCGTGCTGGCCTACGACGTGCCGATGGCCCTGATGGTCGGGACGTTGATGGCCTTCGGTCGCTTGTCGGCGGATTCGGAGATTACGGCGATGAAGGCCACGGG
Organism: Candidatus Coatesbacteria bacterium; assembly: GCA_014728225.1. NCBI lineage: Bacteria > Candidatus Coatesiibacteriota > Candidatus Coatesiibacteriota bacterium. Next base: position 49,931 of record WJLX01000003.1, read on the forward strand.
GACCAGCTTCCTCTCGCTGATGGTCCCCAGCCTGGCCCTGGCCGTGGTCTTCGCCGTGGGGATGTTCTTCTTCAACGATCGCGTGCTGCCCGAGGCCAACCACGACTTCAAGAACCTGCTCTACGACATCCAGAACAAGCGTCCGGACATCAACCTGCGTGAGGGTGTGTTCATCAACGACTTCCCGGGTTACCTGATCTACATCGAGCAGTTGGACGATCGCTCGATGGAGATGGCGGGGGTGCGGATCAACATGCCCCGGGGCGGGCGACTGGAGAAGATCGTCACCGCGGCCCGGGGACGCATCGAGACGGGCGAGGGCGGCTATATCCGGCTGTACCTCGAGGAAGGCGAGATCCAGATCAAGCCGATGGGTTCCGACGCCTTCCGGATTCTGCACTTCGACGACTACACCATCGACATCGACGCCGACACGGAGCTCAAGCGCGAGGAGCGTCTGCTGCGTTCGGATCGTGAGATGACCGTGGCGATGATGGAGGCCAAGGTCAACGAGTTCGATCTGGACCGGGCGATGCTGGCGCGGGCGGCGCAGATCCGCAAGCGGCAGATGCTGGCCGGGGAGGAGTTGACCCCGCGCCACGAGCTGCTGCAGAATCTGACCCTGGCCGCCGGGGGCTACACCCCGAGCGAGATCCGCCAGATATACAACATCCGCGAGCCCCTCGAGCAGCGCGAGATGACCCCGGGTTCGGCCAAACACGGCGACAAGCCGGGACCGGAGAAGATCGATTTCGCCGACCGTACGCCCCTGGCCGAGCTCAGCCTGCCGGGGAGCCTGGAGGAGGGGCGCGAGGCCGAGATCGGCGCGACGTTCGAGGACGCCCCCGCGGCCGAAGATGACGACGGCCGAGCTCCACCTCCGGGGACCGGCCTCTACATCGACCCCTTGGAGCAGCACCTGGCGATGCAGCGCTCCGGCACCGACAAACCGCCGATCGAGCTGTTCGAGGATAACGGCGAGAAAGCTGAAGCTGGCGAGGCGGAGGAGGAGGCCGCAACCGCCGGGATCGTCCGACCCGAGGCGATCATCGACCGCTCGCACTCGCCGGAGGGGATCACCGCCACCCTGACCGTCGCCGAGCGCCTGGCCCGGGAGGAGCGCTACCTGGCGACGCGCTATCGGACACTGCGCAGCCAGATGGATAAATACGAACTCGAGATCGCCAAGAAGTACTCCATCTCCTTCGCCTGCATCAGCTTCGTCCTCCTCGGCGCGCCGCTGGGGGTGATGATCCGCCGCAAGGGCAAGGGTATCGGTTTCGTGACGTCGATCGGTTTCTTCTTTTTCTACTGGGTCTGCCTGGTGGGCGGCGAGGCGTTGGGCGACGGCGGCGACCTCAACCCCTGGCTGGCGATGTGGCTGCCCAATATCATCTTCCTCGGGCTGGCGTCGATCTTCATCTACCGCGCCGTCAACGATATCGGCATAACCTCCCGCGGCGTGGTCTCGGCGGTGCTGCGTTTCTTCACCCGGGAAGGCCCCATCGGCCGCTGGCTGGACAGGCGCAAGCGGCGGCGCATCGAGCGCGAACGCGGCTCATCGGCTTCGGCGCCTTGACCCGCGGGGCCTTTGCCGATATAGTTGAAGTGTTATCGGTTTCGCAGAGAAGAGGCAGAGAAGAGAAAGATAAGAGAACTAATCGAGGAGCGACTTCGTGGCAGAAGCCCAGACCGCTGACGAAGCCCGGCAGTTGGCCGAGAAGCTGATCGAGGAGCTGCTGGAGGCCGCCGATCCCGAGCAGCTCGAGCAGGCGCGGCAGATGGGTATGGTGTTGTCCCTGTTCGCCGGCCAGGTCGAGGAGGCCCGGGAGAAGTACAACACGGCGACGGCCGCAGACCTCGAGGACCGCGACGACATTTTCGAGAACGTGGTGACGCACAAGCTGCGTGATGCTTAAGCTTTAGAGTCTGTTTCAGCGGGAGTCCACTCCGACGGATCGGCTCCGGGGTGAAGGCGGCGCATGGTTGGAGAGTTTTACGGCAATCGAACCAGCCGGGCCCCGGGGCCCGGCTGGTTGGCGGTAGGGTGCGTCGTTGCTGCGGCAAACGGCGGCAATTGTGCGCCGTCCCGTCCACCGCGCCGACCCCGTGGGTAGTCAACCCGTTGCTGCCAAAACGGACCCTGCGGGGTCCGTTCTTTATGACCGTTTTGCTCCCGGCGGCGGATCCTCAGCCGCGCTCTCCCCGGAGGCGCCGAGGACTTCGAGGATCTTGTCCCGGACGACCCGGGGTTCGAAGGGCTTGAACAGCACGGCCTTGAGTCCGTCCTGGCGCGCCTTGAGCAGGGAATGGGTCGGATCGTAGCCAAAGCCCGTCATCAGGATCACTCGGGTTTCGGGATGCTTCTCGGTGACCTCGGCGTAGACCTCGTAGCCCGTCTTCTTGGGCATCATGATGTCGGAGACGACGACGTCGAAGGGCGGGTCCTGGGCGGCCATCTCGACGACCTCCTGCCCGTCGGCGGCGGTCTCGACGTAGAAGCCCTCGCCGGTCAGATACTCGCCGAGGAGTTGACGGATGTTGGGTTCGTCGTCGGCGATCAACACCCGCGGCTTGTGCGGCACGGGGCAGTACTCCCCCGCCGGCTCCTTGCGCTCCCGGCTGCCGGCGAAATCGACCATGGTGACCTCGCCGGCGACCTCGCGCACCCGGTAGCCGCTGCCGTAGGCCAGCTTGTTGAAGTCCTGGACCAGCTCGGAAATCCGCCGGGCGGATTGCAGGGCGATGTCCAGTTTGTCCTCGAGCAGTTCAGGGTCGAAATCGTCGCCCTCCAGGTTCTCCAGGGCCAGGGAACAGGCCGACAGCACGCTCTCCAGGGGGTTGTTGATCTCGTGGCTGACGCCGACGGCGGTCTGGGCCAGGGTCTTCTGTTTCTCGGCGGCGATCAGCTTGCGCTCCATCGCCAGATGCTCGCGCAGGTCCTTGGAGACGCCCTCGGTGCCGATCAGCGCGCCCTCGTCGTCGAGAAGAACGTTGGCCGAGAGGGAGATGGGGATCTCCTCGCCGTCCTTGGACTGAGCCACGGTCCGCAGGCCCGAGATCGAGCCCTCCTCCTTGAGGGCCCGGATGATCTTGCGGTAATCCTCTACGCGGGAGTAAAGCTTGTCGGCCGGTTGGCCGATGATCTCGTCGGCCTCGTAGCCCAGGATGCGCTCGGCGGCATGGTTGAAAACCACGATTCGGCCCTGGGCGTCGGTGGCCACGATGATGTCGGCGGAGTTGTCGACCAGGTTGGTCAGGTAGCGCCGGGCGGCCTCGCGCTCCAGGTAGAGGCGGTGGCTGGCCACGGTGGCGGCGGCGATGTTGGCGAACAGCTCGACGACGCGCAGCGAGCGCTTGGTCGGCCGACGACCGTCGAAGGGATCGTCGACGGACAGGGTGCCCACCAGCCGGCCACGGGGTCCATAGAGGGGGACGAACAGCAGGTCCCGGGGATGCCAGTTGACGAACTCCTCGACATCATGATGACTCTCGACGCCCACCTCGCGCTCGAAGATCTGTTCGGATTCCGGGTAGGGGATGAAGTATGAATTGCGGATGCGGAAGCGCTCGTCGAAGATGCGCCGCCGTTCCTCCGGGCGCAGGGGATCGGCGCTCTTGAGCTTGGAGACCTCGGTGTGCGAGAGTCCGGCCCAGCCATAGCCCAGCACCTCGAGATCGTCGTCGAGAAGGGTGATCACCGCCCGCCGGTAAGCCCGGATGTCGATAATCACCTGGCAAATCAGATTCAGCTCATCGGACAGGTTCTCCGTGGCCTGCAGACGGGCGCTCATCTTGAGCAGGGTGCGCAAACGCGCCGCCGCGTCCTGGTACTTGTTCAGACGCGACTTGAGCTTGGTGATCGTCGCTAACACCTGGCGACGCAGCGCCCGATCGTCGACCAGCAGTTCCTGCAGAGTCTCGCGCAACTCTTCGTAACGCACGGCACCTCATCCTCGGCTGGCGGACATTTTGAACAGTGTAGCATCGCCGCCGGCCCGCGGCAACCCCCGTTCACAGGCTTCGATCACTCCGCTTACTCGACACCGGCACCCACGTCGGCCCCTGGAAAAACAGCCCTCGCCAACCGCGACGAGGACCGCCGCCCTGCGGCCGGAACTGGCACGTTTTTTGCAGCTCCTCACCCGCACGGCCGACGGTAACCTTACGCTATCGCAAAAAACGTGCCAGTTCCGGCCGCGCGGGTCCGCCGGGGTGGTGCAAAGGCTGTTTTTCCAGGGGAAGTGGAGCCGCCGCACAATCGGTCATTCCCGGTGCAGCGCCTTGAGTTCGGCGATCAGCCGTCGGCTGTGCTCCTTGTTCTCGCCGGTTTTCTCCAGGATCATCGCGCAGTGCTCGAGCCGCTCGTCGTTGACCAGTTCGCGGAAGGCCTCCAGACCGATGTTGCCCTCGCCGAGGTAGGCATGGCGGTCGGTGCGGGAGTCGAGTTCCTTGAGCGAATCGTTGAGGTGGAAACAGTGCAGCCGATCCAGGCCGATGGTCTCGTGGAAATCGTCGATGACGGCCCGGGTGCTCCGCCGGCTGGATAGATCGTACCCGGCGCCCCACAGGTGGGCGGTGTCCAGACAGATGCCGACTCGGCGGCCGCGTTCTTCCAGACCCTCGAGCAGGGCCTGCAGTTCGGTGAAGTCCACCCCGAGGGCCGTTCCCGAACCTTCGGAGTTCTCCAGCAGCAGCAAGGGGTGGGTGTCGTCGAGGGTAGCCAGGACCTCGTCCAGGCCCTGGATGATCAGCTCCAGCCCCTTCCGGCGTCCCCGGCCGGTGTGTTTGCCCGGGTGGAGCACCAGGTAGTCGGCGCCGACGAGGGCGGCTTTGGCGAATTCCTTCGCCAGCGCCGTCTTGCCCTTGTCGATGGTTTCGTTTTTGGCGCTGGCCAGGTTGATCAGGTAACCGGTATGGACCACCAGGGGGCCCTGATCGAGTTCGGCTCGGCGCTCGCGGAAGGCGGCGGCTTCGTCGGGGTCGTAATCGCCGTAGCTCCAGGTCGAGGGGCTGTCGACGAAGATCTGGTAGCTCTCGGCGCCGATGTCGGCGGCGTAGTCGGCCAGCTTCTTCAGCCCCGGGGCCGTCGAGACGTGCATGCCGAAGCGCATCCCTGTCCTCCGCTTGAGTTTTTCCTCTCCCAGTTTAGTCCATCGGCCGTGTCTTGGCCAGGATAACCCGCGTCGGCGATGGGACGATTGAAACCGGCCGGTCTATCGGATAAAATGAGGGCGTATCATGGACGACGATGACGCGGTCCGGGTGTTTTCCGCCGGCCGGCATAACGGAGGTTGTCGATGTACTTCTGCAAGAACTGCGGCGCCGAGTTCGACGAGCCCCTCCACGGCACCTGTCCGGCCTGCGGAGCCGCGCGGCGCCAGCTGGAGCGCTACGAGGAAGAGGTCCCGTCGGATTCCGGGGCGCCGATCTACGGTCCACCGCCCGGCGACGCCGGTTACCGGCGCGACGAGCCCGCCGAATCTGCCCCCTACACCAGCGGCCGCAAGCCCTCCGGCGGCGGTTCCGCGGGTGTCTACGGTCCGCCCAAGCACAGCGGCCCCAGCGCTTCCAGCCGGGGCCTGCGCAGTCGATCCACCGGCTGCGGTCCGCTGATCATCGGCCTGATCCTGCTGGTCGTCATCGGTGGCGGCGTTGCCGCGGTGTTCTATTTCGTCGACGACTGCGACATGTCGAACGGAGATTACACCTACACCGAGAGCGTCGACACCTCGGAACCCCTGTTCCGCAACCGGGCGGCGGAGATGGAGGACGCGGGTTACGAGCCCGTGCCCGACATGGCGCCGGACCTCTGGCCCGTGGCCGATCACACCCTGTGGTTCATCGACGGCGCCACGGGCGAGCTGTGGTACAACACCCTGAACGTCCCCAGCGCCAACAAGGTGCCCCTCTCGCCCGCCCCCGACTACCTGGGCGACATCCATCCCCTGCCCGACGGCTCCGGGGTGCTGGCGGTGATGGATTACAATGGCGAATACGGGGTCTACGCCGTTTCGCCGGCCGGTCAGACCGCCCTGTTGACCTCGGCCGCCGAGCTGGCCGAGCTGTTGCTGGAGCTCAAGTACATGCCCGAGGAGTTCTATGCGGGTGTGCGCACGGCCCTGGAGAGCCGCGAGCTGCTCGGCGAACCCCGGATGAAGGCCGACGGCTCCCTGATGGCCGTCGGTGCGGGTCCCGTCGGCGACACCCGGGTCCTCGTCATCCCGGCGGGCGGCCAGTCCTACGTCCTCGACCGCTACATCAAGAACGCCGTTCCCTGCAGCTTCGTCGGCAGTCAGCTCTTTATCGAGTACAACCCCGGCGGCACACCGATGGTCAAGAGGTACGACCTCGAATCGGACACCGACGAGTTCGTCTCGCTGACCTTCTACGACGGCGGCTTCGTCAGCGACGGCATCCGGATGGCCTACCTCTCCAACGACGGCGGTCGACCCGTGATCCGCTACGGCGCCCTGGAAACCCCCTACGACGCCGAGCTGCTGGTGCTGCCCGGCGGACAGGGCGAGACCGTCTCCCTCGCCGCCGGGCAGATAGTCTGCGCCGTGGCACCCACCGAGGGGCAGGACGGTTTCTACTTCCGCCACTTCGATAATCCGGAGCCCGAGGACCTCTACCCGATCACCTTCACCAAGACCCTGGACCTCGAATCGGCCTATTTTGGCCCACCGCTGAGCCAGCCCGTCGAGGAAGAGCCATCGCCGCCCCTCTCCAGCTAACCCGAAAGGCAACCTTGACCAAACCCGTACTGGCCCAGCTCGTCCGTCAGGATTTCGACAGCCTCTGGGAAAACGAAACCCTGGATACCGAGGCCGGGGTCGCCGAGTTGATCCTGGCCCAGTCGATCGAAGGTCACGCCCACACCGGCGCCGGCAGCTTCCATAAACGCCGTTACCCCGAACTGACCACCCACCAGGTGGTCGAGCTGCTCGGCTGGCCGGTGCTCGAATGCCGCCGCGCCCGCCAGGCCCTGATCGACGAGGTCTTCGAGTGGGTCGAGGCCTACGCCGATAAGGATGAGCGCACCAGTCTGGTCGACGCCGCCGGTCATCCCCTGCTGCGGATCCCCTGGCTGGCCAACCGCCGCGTCGAACCCCTCGAGGTGCTGCGCGGCATGTACGTCGGCGGTCTGCGGGACGACGAGGCCGTGCGCGCCGGAGCCGAAGAAAACTACGGCGTGGTCATCGGCGGCGGCCGCTGCCACGTCGTCGACACCCGGGTGATGGAGGAGCTCGGTGAAACCGCCGACTCCCTGGCCCACGAGGCCCACGACGCCGACGAGCTGGACCGCTACCGCGACAGCGGGATGATCGTCTCCCCCGACAAGATCGAAGCCGCCGACATCGACCAGGGACCCTACGAGTTCTACTACATCCGCTACCGCATCGGTCCCGGCCACTCCGACGACGCCGCCATCGTCGGCGCCGGCTTGCTCTACGGCACCGACGCCGCCCTGGGCGCCTGGCTGACCGACGCCGTCGACACCCTGGAGAAATTCTCCCTCCACTTCACCGACCAGGACGGCGAGCTCTCCCGCCTGGTGGGCGAGCGGGTGCCCGAGGCCCGTATCCCCGACGACGACCTCCAGCTCTACGTCACCCTCTGCGCCATCGCCCTCGGCAAGGAGGAGAAGGTCCCCGATTCCAGCACCCGCCACCTGCTGGCCGTCGATGAGAAGACGGACCGCAGCCTGCTGCGCGCCCACCTCGATTTCATCGAAGGCGTCAAGGGACCCGACCAGTCCATGGCCCACGGCAAGACCACCACCCACACATTCTACGCCTACCTCCTCCAGCGCCTGGCCGAGCTGCGCCGCCGACCCAGCGTCGCCCCCCGGACCAAAACCGCCGGCCTGCTCAGCACCGACTTCGCCGTCGCCGGCGCCGACGTCGAGCCCCGGGAGCTGGTCGAGCTGTTCAACAATCCCGACGTCTCGCTGGTCATCGTCACCGGCACCGACGGTCACCCCAAGGGTTACATCAAACCCGCCGATCTGCTGCGCCTGGTCCACGACCCCCCCGCCGAGGGCGAATAGGCCCCGCGGCTTTCCCGCTCCGACCAAACCCGTCGCCGGGGCGCAAAAACGCCGCTCCGGGAGACCGTTGAAACCCCTGCGGCGCTGATCACCCGCACCGGATAACCACGCCCGCCGGAACCGGCACGGTTTTTGCATCTCGGCAACCGTTGGAGTAAAGATAACGGTTCGCCTCCGCAAAAACCGTGCCGGTTCCGGCGGGCAGGTTGCTGGGTCGTTGTCGGGAGGGGTTTCAACGGTCTCCCGGAGGGTGTGTGAAGCCCGGTGCGAGGCGGATTAACAACCGCGCAGGCTGGGCCGCTATTCCAGACTAGTCGCCGATGGCGGGTTTGAAGCCCCCGATGCTGGGCGATATGGGAAAACAGCGGCCCGCGGGCCGCTGTTTACTGTTGTGCACGATCGAGGTTACTCGAGGGGTTCGACGAGGACGTTGTCGAATGAGACCCCGGGCTGGCGGTAGCACATCAGGCCGATCTGGCCGTTGGGCAGTTCATCCCACTCTTCGCCGCCGTTCCATTCGAGCACCAGGTTTTCCAGGTTGCCGTTGTAGACCTTGATCTCGTGGCCCCGGGCCTCGACGATGACTTTGAAGGTTTCGCCGACGGTGTAGCCCTGGCCGTCGTTGCGGACCAGCCAGTTGGAGACGGTGGGTCCGCGGCGGTCCAGGCGCCAGTAGGGTCCGCCGTATTCGTTGGACTGCATGATGAAGACACGGTAGTAGTAGCGGCCGCTGTCGCCGAAGTAGCTCAGCCGGAACATGACACCGACACCGTTGGGGTGTTCCGGGGTGATCTCTACACTGAAGCGGTAGTCGGTCCAGTTTTCGTCGCCGGCGGCCAGGACTGTGCCGTTCTGCCAGTAGGGATAGGGATCTTCGCTGCCGCCCCAGGCGTCGGCGTCCTGGTAGAGGGCCCCGTTTTTGACGTACCAGTTACCGGAGGGGCTGGTGTCGTCGAGGCCGTAGTCACGTTGGGTCCAGCCGTCGGGGAAGGAGCCTTCGTCGTCGTTGGCGAAGTCGTCGCTGAAGAGGGGTTCCGTCGTCTCGCTGGAGGTGGTGCCGTCGCAACCCGCCGCCGGCAGCAGGCCGCAGACCGTCAGGAGCGCGGCCAGCGTAGCCGCGAGTGCGGTGTTGCGGAGAAGTGACGGCGCACGTCGGCGATTAAGGGGAGTGCTCATCTCGGGCGCCCTTTCGGTGGTTCGGCGGGGAAACGGGAACCGGAAGCCGCACAGCGGCGTATCTTCCCAATTCCCCTTTTATGGGAGTATAGCAAACGGGTCGTCCGTGGTAAACCGTCAGCCGTCGGCTCACTCGGGGCGGTGCATAATGAGCGCCCGGCGTCATCAAGCTTGTCAATCTGACGTAAAAGCCCTGTAAAGACAGGTGTTTACGAAAGTCAACACTCGATCCGTGGTCAGTTGTATGAAAAAGTTAACGCTCAACCAGCCATCGGCGGGACACGGAAAAAAAGTGATCGTTGCAACACAATGAATCTGGACGACCTACGAAATGACTAGTGACGATTATCACTGGTTGGCACGATTGTTGCAGTGTTATAACCGTGGGTCGAACACATCAACATCGGAGGTTTCAGGGTATGAGGTACAGCAATCGAGACAACAAGAGCTTGAAAACATATCTCGATCAGGCCGGTAATCACCGCGTGCTGTCACGCACGGAACTGATCGAGTTGATGGAAGTTGCCGAGAACACACGCAACGCAATTATTTCCAACAACCTGCGTTTGGTCATCTCCATCGCCAAACGCTACATGGATCGCGGCCTGCCGCTCCAGGACCTGATCCAGGAAGGCAACATCGGTCTGATCCGGGCCGCCGAGGGTTACGATCCCGACAAGGGCACCTGTTTCAGCACCTACGCCACCTGGTGGATCCGCCAGGCCATCGAGCGCGCCATCGTCAACAAGCGGCGCACCGTGCGCATCCCCTTCGACAAGGACCGCCAGATCAAGAAGATCATCCGGGCCCGCGAGGAGCTGATCGCCGAAAGCGGCGACGAACCCGACGCCAAGCAGATCGCCCAGCGGTTGCGCATGCCCGTGGAAAAGGTCGAGAAGCTGCTGCGCCTCTCCCACGGCACCTTGTCCCTGGACAGCACCTACGGCAACTACACCAACCCGCTGATGGACACCATCAGCGACGACGAGTTGATGGCTCCCGACGACATCTGGCACGATTACCTGCTCAAAACCGCCGTCCGGCGGGCCATGGACGAACTGACCGAACGCGAGAAGCGGGTGTTGCAGTACCGCTTCGGTTTCCTCGACGGCGAGAAGCACTCCCTGGCCGATACCGGCAATCGCCTGGGTTACTCCACGGAGACCATCCGCCAGGTCGAGCTGACAGCCCTGCGCAAGCTGCGCTCCACTCATCACGAGCTGGCCGAGCTGCTCAATTGAGCTCACCCTCACCCATATACGTGGAACGGACCCTCGAGGGTCCGTTCCTTGTTTGAAGATTAAATCTCGTCGGCGCCGGAGCCCGCCGGTTGTTCCTCCCGGGCCCGTTCCAGGAGTTCGTCGGTGGTGTAGATCGGCGCCTCCATCCGCAGCGCCAGGGCGGTGGCGTCGGAGGGTCGGCAGTCGATGGCCCGCAGTTCGTCGTCGGCCCGCAGTTCCAGGCGGGCGTAAAAGGCCTCTTCGTGGACGTCGTCGATTATCACCCGCTCCAACCCGGCGTTCAGGGTCAGGATGATCCTGACCAACAGGTCGTGGGTCAGGGGGCGGCCGAAGTCATAATCGTCCAGGGCGATGGCGATGGAGACGGCCTCGGCCTGACCGATGCCCATGGCCAGGTGGCGGTCCCCGTCGCGTTCGGTAAAGACCAACAGATAGTCGCCCGTTTCGGGATCCTGCCACACGGCCCGGACGTCGAGACGGATGAGGTCGGCCTCGTCGTAGCCGTGATCGGCGGTCTGGGCCGCTGCGCCGAGCGCCGTCGTCAAGACCACCAGCGTCCAAAGCAGGGGTCCGGGGCGCGGGATGCCGTTCACCTTACCTCCCGGGGTGCGTCGTTACGCAACCATCCTATAACCTTTTTTCCCCGCGGGCAAACTTTTCTCTTCTCCAAACAGGCGGGCGGCCTTGTCAATCAACCGTCGAAGACGTAAACTACTATTAGGATTACAGCGGGAGGAAACCATGCGACGTCTAGTGTATTTGTGTTTGAGCGCTGGTCTGGCGCTGGCCCTGTCGGCCTGCTCCTCAAACGGCGACGAGACCGACTCCGCCGTCGACGGCGGTACCGCGGAAGTGGAGGCCGTCGAGCTGGAACCGCCGGCGGAACCCCCGGAGCCCGTTTGGGGCGGTGAGACGACCTATCTGCGTTCCGGCGACGGCACGCCCGTGGCCGCCGAGTGGCTCAGTGTGGAAGGCGCCGAGCCCCGGGGCACCGTGATCCTCATCCATATGCTGGGGCAGGAGCGCAGCGATTGGTCTCCCCTCGTCCAGCCCCTGGTGGAGAGCGGCTTCGATGTCGTGGGCGTCGATCTGCGCGGCCACGGACAATCGAAACTCAACGGCAGCTACGCCGACTTCACCCAGGAACAGTGGCGGGCGGCCCGCGCCGACGTCCGCGCCGCCCTGGATTATGCCATTCCCGACAAGCCCGATCCCTACTTCGTTTGCGGGGCCAGCATCGGCGCCAACCTGGCCTTTCTCGAGGTCGCCGGCGACAACCGATCCGCCGGGGTGATCCTGCTGAGCCCCGGTAAGGATTACCGCGGGGTCCGGCCCGCCGAGGGCCTCGAGGAATACGACGACCGCCCCGCCCTGCTGGTCGCCGCCGAGGACGACGCCTTCAGCGCCCAGACCGTCCGCGAGCTGGCCGCCGATTTGACCAACGCCCGCGTCGAGGTCTATCCCGACGGCGGTCATGGCACCCGGCTGTTGTCCAGCCGACCCGAGGTCCGCGAGCTGATCATCGACTGGCTCGTCCAGCGGCTGGCGGAGCGTTAGTTGGAAGTCGCAGCGCTCCAGCGTTTGCAGGTCCTCTACCGCTGTCCCGTCTGCGGTCGGCCCGGTCACGGCAACCTCCTCGGCGGCGCCGTCCATTGCACCCACTGCGGCGCGGCCTTCGTCAGCTTCTCCCGCGGCGAGGGCGCCTTCGTCGTCCTCGGCAACCTCAACTCCGGCGAGGCCGTGCTCAAGGCCCGCCGGATCGTCAAGGACTCCGGCTATCGGGGTCGCCTGCGGATCGAATCCGAGGAGCGCCTCCTGGTTCCCTGGAGGTTGACGGTCACCGAGCGCCTGATCGACGACGGTGAACCCCGCCGCGAGGAGACGGCGACCCTGCGAGTGGTACACGATCCGGAGCGTCTGCTGCTGCCCGAGCTGGATCCCCTTACGCTCCGGCTGGAGGGGGTCCAGGCCGCCGGATTGACCCTGGAACCCCTCGAGGAGGAGCGGTTGTCGACGGGCGACCTGTTGTTACCAGCCGAATCCCGGCAACAGCCCGGAGCGCAGTCGCCCGAATCGCTAGACCCCGGCATCGTTTCCCTACGCAGCGTCCTGCTCTACTATCCTTTCTGGCGCATCGTCTTCACCGCCGGCGACGACGGTCCCGATTGGCCCCTGGTGCTCGACGGCCTCGCCGGGCACCTGGTCGCGGGTGATCCGCCCCGGGGACAACGCACGATCCCCGCTTTCTGGATCGGCGTTCCCGCCCTGGGAGCCTACGCCCTCGGTTGTCTGGTCAATCTGTTCACCGGCGGCCTGTCCGGCTTCGAATGGCTGAGTCTCGTCGGCGCCCTGGCCGGCGTCGGCGGCCTGTTCTACCTCAAGGGGCGACGGGCCGAGCAGAACCTGCGACGGGATTAGTTGGGGTGGTCCGCCACGGTGGCCGACCTCTGAAAAACGGCCGGCGACGACTGCTGGACCCCGCCCGCGCCGAAACCGGCACGGTTTTTGCATCTCGGCGACCGTTGGAGCTGGTATAACGGTCGGCCTCCGCAAAAACCGTGCCGGTTTCGGCGCGGGCTATCCGGCTCTTGCGCCGGGTCGGCAGGGCCGTTTTTCAGAGGTCGGCTTGCGGCGTCGGAATAATAGAACGGACGGGTCCGGCGGACCCGTCCGTTGCGTTCAGGTGTTTCAGCGATTTGATCAGCGATCGACGACCAGGCGGCTGGTGGCGTTGACCGCGTCGGTCCGCAGTCGGATCAGGTAGAGACCGGCGGGCAGTGGGGCGGCGTCGAGGCCGATGACGTGGCGTCCGGCGGCCAGGTTGCCGCTGTGCAGGATGGTGATGCGGCGTCCGGCCAGGTCGTAGAGGGCGAGTTCGGCGGGGCCGCTGTCGGCCAGCTCGACGGTCACGGCGCTCCAGCCGCTGCTGGGGCTGGGATTGACGCCGACGATCCGGGTCACTGTGTCGCTGATACCGCCGAGGTCGCATTCGACGGGGCCGAAGCTGGTGCTCTGGCCGCCGGGTTCGATTACCTCGAGTCGGTAGGCCGTCGGACCGGCGGCTTCGCGGTCGAGGAAACGGCCGCGGGCGGGCTCGAGGGGGCTCTCGTTGAGTTTGATGCCTGCGCCGTCGGCGACGAAGGTGGTGTCGTCGATGCGGTAGAGGTTGCAGACGGCGTCGTCGGCTTCAACGTCCCAGGAGATCAGGGCGCCCTCGGCGGTGGGTTCGGCGGTCAGGTCGACGAGTAGGACCTCGGTGTTGTCACTGGGGAGCATGGTCGGATCGCCGATCAGGGTCATGCCGTAGAACCAGCCGCGGGCGGTCGGCCGGTCGGCCCAGCCGTAGCCCTCGGCGACCAGGGCGAACCAGGTCTGGAAGGCCTCGCCCCAGGTGTCCCCGGCGGCGACCTCGGAGTAGAACTCATTGAAGAAGAGCATCGAGCCGGTCTTGGTCGAGCCGATGGTGAGCAGCCCCTGGCCGTCGTTATCCAGGACATAGACGGCGCCCATGTTGTTGTCGGTGGTGTAGCGGGCGTTGGAGCAGGCGAACAGGTTGTGGACCAGCCACTCGTGGTCGGTGGAGTTGACGTAGTAGTTGTTGACGGAGGGCCCGTCGTGGAAGGCGTGAATGGCCGGGCTGGAGTGGCAGCACATCAGGATGTGCTCGTACTGGTTGTCGTTGAGCCTGTTCTGATAGCCGGTGCCGTCGACGTTGGGCCAGACGTTCTGCTCGTTGTTGGCGTAGACCTGGGCCACGGCGGCGCTCCAGGAGTTGCCGGAGCTCTGCCAGTCGTGGTCCACGTAGGTCATCGAGCTGCGCGGCACCGTACAGGCGTCGTTGCGGTAGTCGATCATCCGCTCCAGCCAGGCGTTGACCAGGTCGGCTTCGCCGTTGAACATGGTGAGGTTGTGCGCCGGCAGGCGGCCGAGGTAGATGTCGGTTTCGATGTCGCCGGAGCCGGCCTCGTGGTAGTCGTAGATGCCGTCGGGGTTGGGCGCGCCGGAGGAGTCCTCGTTATCCTGCCAATCGCCGTTCAGGTCCGTCAGGAACAGGTCGCAGGGGAACTCCTCGTAGCCGATGTCGGGCCAGAAAACGCCCTGGAACCAGGCCGAGTCGTAGTCGCCGATCAGGATCAAACCGTCGAGGCCGTCGTTCTCCCACCAGTCGACGATCCAGCTCTTGAGAACCTCGGGGCTGGAGGGCACGCCGGAGGTGTAGGCGTTGACGCCGTAGCCCAGACCGGCCAACTGGTTGGCGTAGGTGGTGAAGCTGCTCTCGATCAAGGGGTAGAGATCCTCGTTGACCAGGATGAACAGCTCGTCGCCGGGGCCGTTGCCGGCGGAGTACACCGGGACCGGTTCCGGGCTGGAAGCCGGGTAGGGTGTCCGGCGGGCCAGGTATTCGGCGTACGTCTCCAGGGGTTCGGCGCCGTCGAACAGCTGGGTGACGACGACCTCGCCGCTCTGGGCGAGCAGGACGGAGGCGAGAAGCAGCAGGATCAAGGCGCTTTTACACATCGGGTGTTCCTTTGCTGTTGGTCGGCCGATATTGCTGACGGTGATTTACCTTTCGGGCATATTAGCCCAGCACTTCTGGTGTGTCAAGGCGGGGGCAATAGCGAACACCGGCGGCCCCAATCCCGCCGTCCGGAACGGTTCCGGTGACAAGGAAGACGAAGGTTGTTGGGGATTAAGGAAGGGATCATCACAGGAGATGAACATCAGCTATTGCAGTGGGGTTCTTTAGCGGTGTGAACGGGTCTGTCAGCCCGCCACCGACGAGGGGGGCAATGTGGCGGGGAAGAGCGGGACGGGGGAGCGGCACGTCAGGTGTCCAAGATGCAATTACCGCTGCGGCAAGCTGTTCAAGCGTCATCCCCGGGGGCGTCGCAACGCGCCGCCGTCGGCAAAACGCGGCGAGACAGCGCGTCTGTTCCGGCTCGGCGTCCCGACCGTCCGAGCCGCCGGGGATTTGGGCAGCCGGCGCAATACGGCATATCGCTACTAGAAGCTAATCCGCCGGCGCCGCACCGCCGCTCGACAAGCCGCGCTGGACTCGATCGTCTACACCGACGGCTGTAAGGCCTATAAGCAACTGTCACTCAACGGCTTCCACCACAAACGCATCGACAACCAACAGGATTTCGCCGATGGACGGACACATAGCAACGGGATCGAGAACTTCCGGGGCGACGCCAAGCGCCGCCTAAAAGCCACCTGGAGGATTCAGGCTTAACTTCAGACTCTTGATCACTGAAAGGACGTTCAGCTTCAGCCATCGAGACGGCGAAAACGTGCTAAACCACCTCGGGAGCATACTGCGCGCTTGTTCATAATCAGGTGATAATCCCCTAAGGAAAAGGGGCGACTGAGGACAGTCGTCCCTGTGGTTGGGTTTCCTTCACCGCCAAAGCGCCGGCGGCCGGGCTAGAAGGCGAGCTCGACCCCCAGAACGAAGCGGCGCGGTCGGCGCGGGTAGTTACGGTCGGCGTAGTCGTTGCCGAAGGCGGCGGGGACATCGGAATCGGTCAGGTTTTCCAGGGCGCCGAAGATGGTCAGGTGCTCGCCGAAGGCGTAATCCAGCAGGACGTCGACGTCGTAGGCCGCCGGGAGTCGCTTGGTGAGCATGCCGACGACGGGATATTCGCTGTAGTCGGGGTAGTAGGCCCGGCGCTCGGCGGTCCAGTTCAACTCCAGGTCGACGAAGGAGCAGACGGCCAGGCGGGCCTGGAGTTGGTGCCGAGGTACGAAGGCCGCGCGGCGTTCGACGACTTGGAAGACGTCGCCGCTCTCCCAGTCGGAATAGACCAGCTCGCTGTGACGCTGGACGGCGTCGGTGTAGGTGTAGAACAGGCGCAGGGAGCTCCACCGCACTCCGGCGGTGGCGCCGAGGACGACCTGCTCGTTGACATTGACCGGTCGCCAGCGGCCGTCGGTGTCGGGTTGCCAGGCGATGAGGTCCGTCGTCTCGCGGTAGAAACCGCCCAGGGTCAGAGCCGCGCCGCCGCCCAGCTCGGGCAGGTCGACGGTCAGGTCGAGCTGGCGGGCCGTTTCCGGTTCCAGCTCGGGATTGCCGGCGTCGGGCCAGTAGAGGTCGTTGAGGGTCGGAGCGGCGAAGCTCAGCCCGCCGGCCAGGGCCGCCTCTAACCAGTCGCCCGTGTAGCGCAGCACGACGCCCGGTGACCAGTGCAGGCCGAAGTCGGTGTGTCTGTCCAGGCGCAGGGCGGCCTCGAGGGCTACGGGAGACCAGTCCGCCCTGACGCGCAGCCGGCCGCCGAGGTTATCCACCGCGGGTCGCCAGGTGGTGATCGTGGTGGTGCCGGCGCCCCCGGGATCGAAGGGTTCGCTCCAGCGCGTACTCTCGAGCTCGGCCTCGAGGTCGTCGGTGCGGTAGTCGAGAGCGCCCGAGACGCTCAACCAGTCCGTCGCCCGCCAGCTCGCACCCAGGGAGCCGAAGTAGGTCGTGGTGAGGTAGCGGCTTTCGTCGTGATAAATGCCACCGAACTCGTACCACTGGAGGTAGTCCAGCTCCAGTTCGCTCCAGCGGAAATCAAGGCTCAGCTCCAGCCTCCCCAGCTCCAGCCCGGCGTGAATACCGATATAGGTCTCGTGCTCCTCCTGGCGGTCGAGCAGGCTGCTGACCTCGTCGTCACCGAAGGTCGGGATGTCGTCGACGGCCGGTCGCGGTCCGGGAACACCCTGGTCCAAGCCGCGCATCCCCACCAGACCGCGCAGCAGCAAACCGCCGTCCTCGTATTCCAGGCCGACCCGACCACCCGGGCGCTCACAGTCGGAATTGGGCCGCCGGCCGGCGTACTCCTCCAGCCAGGCGTCGACGATCAGGTTCGGCTCGCCGGTGCGTTCGCTGAAACCGAAGTGCTGTTCGCCGTTTTCACCGACGGCCGCCGAGAACGAGGTCCGCTCCGAGTTGGTGACGATGTTGATTACCCCACCGACGGCGGCGCCGCCGGCCAGGTTGCCCGCCGCGCCCCGACTGATCTCGATCCGCTCGACTATCCTCAAGGGGACGGCGTTGAGGTCGACGGTGCCGTTGACGGCGGAATTCAGCGGCACGCCGTCGAGGAGTACGCGCACCTGGCGGCTGGGCGCGCCGCGCAGGCTGACCGTGGCCAGACCCCCGGCGACGCCGGTTCGCTGGATCAGGACGCCGGGAACGCCTTCCAGCACGTCGGTCAACTCCCGGGCCCCGGCGGCGGCGAGCTCGTCGCCTTCGATGACGAACCAGTCCAGCTCCTCGAGGCCACCGAGGTAGCGGGTGCTGACCTCGAGAGCCGCAGCGGCCGTCGTCAGCGTGATCAACAACAGGATGAGGGCTGGACGGTTGCGCACGGCGATCCTCCCCTTTGTCGGTCCTGGATGCTATAATTCACCGTTGAGACACAGCAAACCCCGCCCGTGGGGCCCGTTGGACGGCGTGATCGTTCACACCGGCCGGACGCGGGGCGGGGGGAGGATCGGGGTAACATGATACCGGTCATGCCAACCTCCTCGGATCGCGAAGGGGGTGGGGACCGGAGCCGGGTATCCTGGCTGACGACGCGGCGTCGTTGACGCCCCGGAACGGGCGCCTTCCCGGAAGCGAAGCTCCAGTGGCGTCTGCCCGTTCCTCGTCGAACACAGTGGCGCGACCGCGGCGGATTCTAACCGCCTTCCCCGGGTCGGCTTAGGCCGACCATCCGGTCAGATATGGGAGACCATTATCCCACCGCGGTCAATCATCGTCAAGGCCCCCCTGCAGAAGGAGGATCAGTGAAGCAACAGTTGGAGGAAGCCGTCGACCTGTTCGAGGAGCGCCTGACCGTCGCCCCCCGGGCGGCCCTGATCCTGGGTTCCGGGCTGTCCGAGGTCGTCGAAGCCCTGCGGGACGCCGTCGCCGTGCCCTTCGACGAGATACCGGGTATGCCCTCCGGCACCGTCAGCGGCCACCGGCACCAGGTCGTCGCCGGTGTGCTGGGTAACGTGCCCGTCATCTGTTTCGCCGGCCGGCTGCACCATTACGAGGGCTACGACATGTGGCGCGTGACCTATCCCGTGCGCCTGGCCGCCGAACTCGGCGCCCACACCCTGCTCGTCACCAACGCCTCGGGCAGCCTGCGCGAAGAGCTGCTCCCCGGCACCTTCGTCATCCTCACCGATCACCTCCACCTGATGGGAGCCAACCCGCTGCGCGGCGATCCCGCGGCGGGCCGTCCGCACAGTTTCACCCCCACCGCCGGGGCCTACGACGCCGCCCTGCGCAAGCTGGCCGCCGAGGAGGCCGCCAAGCTCAATCTCCAGGTCGCCGAGGGCGTCTACGTCGGCGTCGGCGGCCCGACCTACGAGACCGAAGCCGAGGTCCGCGCCTACCGCACCCTCGGCGGCGATATCATCGGCATGTCCACCACCCCCGAAGTGATCATGGCCCGGGCCCTCGAACTGCGGGTGCTGGCGCTCTCCGCGGTCACCAATCGGGCCGGACAGCGCTACAACGAGGGTCATGCCGAGGTCCTGCGCACGGCGCGCGAGATGACCGACGGCTTCGTCAACTGGCTGCGCGCCGTGGTCGCCCGCCTCGAGCTCTAACGACACGCGCCGTCCGCGCCACGCCGCGACCCCGGCCGGAGAACGGCCGAGGCGCCGCCTGTGCAGTTTCGCGCCCCGGAACCGGCACGGTTTTTGCATCTCGGCGACCGTTTGGACGGCTGAAAACGGTCGGCCTCCGCAAAAACCGTGCCGGTTCCGGGGCGTGGTCGGTCGAGGGGGGGACGGGTCGTGGTGCTGTGGCCGGGGTCGCGGCGGGCCGAGCTGTGGGTCTGGATCGGCGAAATGGCGACGGATTGTGGATAAACCGACCGGGGAGCCGCGGCTCCCCGGTCGGTTCGTTGGGTAACGGTGGGTTTACTTGGTCTGGACCTTGCTGTAGTGGCTGCGGTCGACGAGCTTCTTGGGCAGGAACCTGCCCCAGTCGCGGTCCTCGAGGGGCGGGATCGGCTCCTCGGGATCGGCGGCGGCGAGGGCGTAGCGGTCGTCGTCGTCGACGGCCAGCCCCAGGGCGGCCCCGCAGCGCGGGCAGTAGACGCCGTCGACGTCGCCCTTGCCCCCGGTGCGCAGCTCGACGTCGCGGAATTCGGCCCGCAGGGTCTTGTTCCAGTCGGTCTTGTGGCCGCATTTCTCGCAGGCCACCTCGTGCTGGGGTTTCTTGCGTTTCTTCTTGTCGGACTTGGCGGCCTCGGCTTCGGCGACGCTCCTGCCGCGCACGCGGGCGGGCTTTTCCTTCTCGCTCTTGGCTGGAGCGGCGTCACTGATGCCGTGCTCCTTCTGGTAGACCTTGAGTAGCCAGTACTGCTGGGCCACGGTCAACAGGGAGTTGAACAGCCAGTAGAGCACCAGGCCCGAGGGCATCTGGTAGAACAGCACGCCGAAGATGATCGGCATGAACTTAGTGAAGCCGGTGGTCTTGCCGCCGCGCTTGGCCGTCATCCGGCCCTGATACCACATCACGGCGACCATCAGCAGGGGCAGCAGGTTGAAGTTGGGGCCGATGAGGGGGATGTTGACGCCCCAACTGAACAGGGCGTCGGGCAGGGTCAGGTCGCTGATCCAGAGGAAGGCGGCCCCGCGTAGCTCGACGGCGTTGCGCAGCGCGCCGAACAGGGCGATGAAGACGGGCATCTGCAGCAGCAGGGGCAGGCAGCCCCCCAGGGGCGAGACTTTGTTCTTCTTATAGAGGGCCATGATCTCTTCGTTGGCCCGCTGCTGGTCGTTGGCGTAACGCTCCTTGATGGCCTCGATCTTGGGCTGCAGCATCTGCATGGCGATCGAGGAGCGGAAGCTCTTGTTGGTCAAGGGCATCAGCACCAGCTTGATGGCGATGGTCATCAGGATGATCGCCAGGCCGTAATTGCCGAGGAAGCTGTAGAACAGCTTCAGCAGCTTGAGCAAGCCGATGGAAACCGGAGCGAGGAAGTTCCAGCCGAAGTCGGCGACCTCGCCCATCCCCAGGGCGTCGAGGGCGTCGTGGTACTTGGGACCGATGTAGGTCAGGAAGCGCCGACGGAACAGGCCGCCGTCGGAGGCTTGAGCGGTGAGGGTGGTGCGGGCGATCTTCGGCGGCGCGGTCATCTCACGCAGGGCCACGCTGCCGAAGAAGGGCCCCTCGCCGGTCGGTTTGAGCGCCAGGGTGAAGTGGTTGTCGTTGACGGCGATGTGGCCGATCTTGTCGGCGTCCTCGCTCTCGTCGTCGTTGTCGCCGGCGGACTCCTCGAACTTGTCACCGCCGACGTCGGCGATGGTGGTCAACTGGCCGCGGACGGCGTTGGTCATGTCGCCCTGGCGGTCCAGACCCGTACCCAGCTCGAGGACCACGTTGCGCGCCGTGGCCGGGACGCCGGCGACGGAAACGTCGAGGTAGCCGACGTAGGAGTCGCCGCGGAAGGTGAAGCGCTTGGTGACGGTGACCTGGCCCGCCGTGGCCGTGTAGGTGATCGTCAGCTCGTCGTCACCGGAGACCCGGTACTCGCCCGGCGGCCGGTCGGCGTTATACTCGGTCCAGGCTGTGAAGCCCTCGACGGTGATCATCCCCGGGTAGTACTCGCCGGGGATCTTGTTGAACAGGGTCAGGTGGCTGCCGTCGTAATCCTTGTGCTCGAGCAGGGTGACGCTCTTGTAGGCGCCGCCGAGATCGGACAGGCGGATGACCGCCAGGTCCGTGCGCACGGTGACCAGGTCCTCGGATTCCTCGGCCAGTTGCCCGTAGCCGGCGGAGGCGGCCGCCGTCTCGAGCCGCTGGGGCTCCCCGCCGGCGTCGGCGGGAGCTGCGTCCGCGCCGGGTTCGGCGGTGTCGGCTGATTCTGTGGGCTCGGCGGCGGGGGCCGCGGCCCCTCCGGCTTCGGCCTCGGCGGCCAACTGGACGTCCTCGCCCTCGACGATCTCCTCCTCGTCGTCGGAGAAGATCAACTGCACCACGACCAGGGCCACGATGGCCAGCACGCCGACGATGATCAACCGCCAGGTAGATTTCTTGTCACTGTCCGAATTGGCGGGTTCCAACGGCACTCCCTCGGCTGGGGTTAACAACAACGTATTCTCGGCTGGCATTTTACCGACCCCGTCGGGGCCTGTCAACTCGTGGGCCGCCGAACCGCAGACAAAGGCCCGACGGGGATGTTATGATGGACTCGAACAAACGACAACCCCCCAAGGGAGACCACCGTGGCCCGCCCCCGCGTCATCGTCGTCGGACCGCTGCAGATGAACTGCTACCTCTGGCCCTGCGCTCCGGACAAGTGTTTGGTCGTCGATCCCGGCGCCGAGCCCGGACGGATCGTCGACGAGCTCGAAGGACTCGGCCTGACCCCGGCGGCCGTCGCCCTGACCCACGGCCACCCCGACCACCTGGGCGCCGCCGGGGAGCTGGCCCGCCGCTACGGCGTTCCCGTCTACCTCCAGCCCGACGACAACCTGTGGATCGAGCTGCTCAAGAGCGACTGGATGCCCGATTTCGGCCCGCGGCCCGACTACTGGCCGGAATTCACCGCCTACACCGACCTGCTCGACTATCCGGAGTTGAAACTGCAGATCCTGCCCCTGCCCGGACACTCCCCCGGCTCCGTGGTGCTCTACAGCGTCCGGGACGCCTGCGCCTGCGTCGGCGACGTCCTCTTCGCCGGCGGGATCGGGCGCACCGACCTGCCCGGCGGCGACGAGGAGCAGCTCTTCCGCGGCCTGCGGGAGACCCTCTTCGAGCTGCCGCCGTCGACGGAGATCCTCCCCGGCCACGGACCCGCGACCAACCTGGCCCGGGAACGGGCCGTCAACCCCTTTGTTACGTGGTGAGAGGGCTACCGCTAATCGCCGTGCTTCTGGCCGCTCTCCTCGTCGGTTGCGCCGAGCGTCGACCGGCGCCTCCGGTCGGCTGCGAGTTCGTCAAGAGCCTGCCCAGCGAGGATTGGCTCGCCCTGGCCCTGCGTCTCTACGCCGATCCCCACCGGGCGGGGGAGTTGGCCGCCCTCAACGCCGCTGAGACCGACCATTCACCGCCGCTCCTGATCATCGCTCGCCGGGGCGTTACTCTGCAGCAGCCACCTCTCCACGAGCGCCTCGATGCTCCGGCCGCTACCGCCCTGGAAAACGCGGTTCTGCGCCTCTGGGCCCGCGACGACACCGCCGGCGCCCAGAACCTGCTGCGCGCCGCCCTGGAGCGCGAGCCCCTCGACCCCCACGGGCGCTACCTGCTGGGCCTGGTGCACGCCCGCCGCGGTGAACTGCATCGCGCCGTCGCCGAGCTGGAAAGCGCCCGCTACCTGGCCCCGACGGACGCCCGCCCCCACGCCACTCTGGCCCTCGTCAACGCCGAACTCGGCCGCTTCGCCCAAGCCCGCCGCTACGCCATTTCGGCTCTTCAGCTCGACTGGTACGACTGGCGGTCGCACTACCTGATGGGTCTGCTCACCGCCGGCGACGACGAGCACCGCCTCGCCGAGGCCCACCTGTTCCAGGCCCTGGAGCTGGGACCGAGCTACGGCCCGGAGCGCGAGCGCATCCTCGAGCTGCTGTACCTGTTGCAGAGCGGCCACGAGCCCCTCGATCCCGCCTGGCTCTCCGGACGCCTGCCGCGACCCGATCCGCGCGGCGACGATTTCTACGATATCCGTCGTTGACGCCGATTCGCCAATAGACGACACCGGCCCCGGGGCCGGTGTCGTCTTATCCCGATGGTCTGGTGCCGAGAGCCGGACTCGAACCGGCACGGGGGTCAGCCCGGCGGATTTTAAGTCCGCTGCGTCTACCAATTCCGCCATCCCGGCAGGTGGTGGCATTATAGTACCGGCGACGCTCCCGGCGCAAGCCGCCGCGACCGCCGCCCCGCCCGCCCGATCACCCGGATCGGGTCGAGACGGACCCCGGAACCGGCACGGTTTTTGCGGAGGCCGACCGTTACAATCGCTCCAACGGTCGCCGAGATGCAAAAACCGTGCCGGTTCCGGGGTCCGGGAGGCCGGCGTTATGGAGCCGCGGGGCGGCGGTCGGGGGCGGCGGGACGGTCCCGGAGGGTGGAGGAGCTCCAGCCGAAACTAGGGGGGGACGGTTGATCTAGGCACGGATAAAGCGCGGCCATGAGATAAACCGGGCGGGGGCCCGATCCGGCCCCTTGCCGGTGGAGGCGGCCGTCGATAGCGCAACGTATAACGAGAAGCCGCGGCAGAAAAACTGGGCGGGGGTCTGATCCAGCCCCTTGCCGGTGGAGGCGGCCGTCGACAGCTCAACGTATAACGAGAAGCCGCGGCAGAAAAAATGGGCGGGGGTCTGATCCAGCCCTCCCCCCCGCCCGTGGAGGCGGCACCCGGACTCGAACCGGGGAATGGAGGATTTGCAATCCTCTGCCTTAGCCGCTTGGCTATGCCGCCTGCGCAGGTGGGAATGATACACCAGGGCGCGGCGAAGGGTCAAGGTGCCTTGCCGGGTGGCGGAGCGAATCATATAATCGTCACCTGGTCGCGCAGTTGTTTCTCAATCGCTGGAGGTGCGAGGTGGCTGTTTTCAGTGGCTTCATGGGTTTGATGACGGCGCTGGTTCCCCTGGCCGCGCCGGTGGACGTTACCGAGGACACCTGGCTGGCCGAGGCGCCCGGCGACGCGTTAGTGGCGGTGTATATGCCGGGCTTCGAGATCGATTGGGCGGTCCTCGAGGACAACCCGATGATCGCCATGCTGGTAGAAGACGGATGGCCGCCCGAGGAGGATGATTTCCCCGAGGTCCTGCGGCAGTACAGCCTGGAGGAGCTGATGGGGATGATCAAGGGCGAGCTGCTCATCCTCGGGATGCCCGTCGATGAACAGGACGCCTGGGAGGATGATCTGGGCTTCTACGCCGCTTTCCGTTCCGTCGACGCGAACGCCAACGAACTCATCGTCGAGGTGTTGCGCGGCAGCGAGGAGCTGGAGCCGGTGGAGCTGCCCTTCAATCCCGGCGGTCTGGAGGCCTTCGCCGTCCCGGACGATAACAACTCGCCGCTGTTGGCCTTCGACGGCGAGGTTCTGCACGTCGCCGACGACGCCGAGCTGCTGGGACGGGTGCTGGGTTGGACCGGTGGCACCCTGGCTGACGATGACGACTTCCAGGAGGCTCTCCGGGAGCTGGAGGACGAGGCCCTGATCGCCGCCTACATCGACCTGGCCGAGCTGCTGGCCCGCGAGCGTGCCCGGGATGCCGAAGAGTGGGCCGAGATCGATCCGGAATACGCCCCGGAACCGCCCTCGGAGTTCGAGCTGTCCCTCAACGCCCTGGGCGGGGTGCTGGATCGGGACGGCTTGCTGCGGGCCAAGCTGACCTGGCTCGAGGGCGGCGTCGCCGAAGACCCCGTCTACCGCACCCTGGTGGATGATCGGGGGCGGATGGGGCTGGCCGCAAAGGTGCCGGAGCCCTGCCTGATCTTCGCCGAAGCCCGGGTCGGCGGCTTGGTTCCCCTCCTGGTCGAGCTGATCGAGGAGGAGGACGGCGAGGAAGCCCCGGCGATGATCCACGCCCTGGTCGAGGTGCTGGAGGAGGGCTTCAGCGGCCGACTGGGGTTCTCGCTCCATGGCCTGCCCGGCGAGCCGCAGAACGAGGATATCGAGGAGACCCTCGATGAAATCGATCTGGAGCTGGACTATGCCGATCCGCGCCTGGTCGTCTACCTGGAAACGCCGGACGCCGACGGCTTCCTGGAGAACCTCGAGGACACGTTGAGCGATTTCGACACGCCGTACCAGACGCCGACCCTGGGTGGGCGGCGCAGCGTCCGCATCCAGCCGGAGGAGGAAGACCTTCCGGTCTATCTGTTGGTGCTCGATGAAGAACTGGTGGCCCTATGCACCGACAAGACCTCGGCGGAATGGATCGTCGGCCAGTACGGTGGCGCAGGCAATCTGGGCGAGAGCGAAGCCTTCACCGCGACGGCGGCGGCGAACACGCGCGAGGGCAGCCTGGTCCTCTACGCCGACACCACGGGCTTGATCACGGCCGCCGAAGGGCCGGAGTTCGCCGCGATGATGGGCGGCGGAAGCGATATCTTCAGCGGTATCGAAGCGCTGGGTTTGTTCGCCGAAGCCCGCGAGGAATGCATCTACCTGGAGACGGATTACCAGAGTCTGCAGGACCTGATGGTCATCTTTCTCGGCTTCGCCTTCACGGCCTTCGACGAGCCGGTGATGATCGACGAGCAGGGCGCCCAGACGGCCCCGGCGACCAACAAGGATCAAGCGAGTGTCGAGACCCAGGCCGAGAGCGCCCCGGCACAGGAGTAATCGATGGAGATCTTCCGCCAGACCGGACCCCAGCGACGCTGGTCGCAGGAGCGGCGCTGCTCCGGCGAGGAACTGGCCCTGGTGCCGACGATGGGCAGCCTCCACGAGGGTCATCTTTCCCTGGTGCGCGAGGCCAAGCGCCGCTCCGACGTGGTCGCTGTCAGCATCTACGTCAATCCGACCCAGTTCGGTCCCGGCAGAGACTTCGAGCTTTATCCCCGCGACGAGGAGCGCGACCTCGAGTTGCTCGCCGAGCTGGACGTCGATTGCGTCTTCATTCCGCAATCCATGTATCCCGAGGGGGATGTGACCAGGGTCGAGGTCCGCAGCAAGCTGACCGAAGTGCTCTGCGGTGCCCGGCGTCACGGCCATTTCGCCGGCGTGGCCCGCATAGTGACCAAGCTGTTCATTATCGTCCGACCAGACCTGGCCGTCTTCGGCCGTAAGGACTACCAGCAACTGCTGGTCATCCGCCGGCTGGTGCGTGATCTGCACCTGGGCGTCCGGATCTTCGACGCCCCCATCGTCCGCGAGGACGACGGCCTGGCCTTTTCCAGCCGCAATCGCCGTCTCGACGCCGCCCAGCGACGCCAGGCTCCGGCGCTCTACGGGGCTCTCAAGGCCGTCGAGGAGGCCTGGAAGGCCGGCGAGGACAGTGTCAAGAAGCTGATCTCCGTGGGTCACCGTCACCTGCGTGAACAGGCTCCCGACGCCCGCTTGGAGTACCTCGAACTGCGCCATCCGGCGACCCTGGAGGGTTTGGACTTCGTCGGCTGGGACGGCGCCCTGGTCGCCCTGGCCGTTCGCTTCGGCGACATCCGACTGATCGACAACATCGTGTTGGAGCGCGGCGACTTGTGAGACGGCGTTCCGCTGTGCTACAATGCCCCTCCATATCCGACCACGAAGCTCAAGGGCGCCTTCGCGCCGCGGGGCCGGGCCCCGGGAGGTAGAACCGCCATGGTCATGCGCAAGATGCGCGAGAACATGAAGCCCATCCTCTGGATCGCCATCATCGGCTTCCTGGGCACCATCGTCTTCGCCTGGGGGATGAGCTACTCCTCCTCCGGCGGCGGCTGCGAGGCCGAGACCGTCGTGCTCGTCGTCAACGGCGAGGAGGTCCCGGCCTACGAGTACGATCAGCTCTTCCGCAGCATCTACGATCAGGAGGTCCGGCAGGCTCAGCAGCAGTACGGCCCCCTCTACCACCCGGCCCTCAACGACCAGATCGCCCAGCAGGTCTCCGACGAGGTCATCGAGGCGTTGATCCAGGAATACGTCGTGCGCCAGCGCGCCGCCGAATGGGGCCTGACGGTGACCGACGGCGAGATCGATGAAGTCATCATGGCCACGCCCTACTTCCAGGACGAGAAGGGCACCTTCTCCCCGGAGGCCTACCGCGACCAGCTCGACCGCATCGGCACCACCGACGAGGAGTACCGTCGCAGCCTGCGGCGCGACATGCTGGTGCGCAAGGTCTACTCGATCATCACCGACACCGTCTTCCCGCCCGAACCCATGGTGCGGATGGAGTACCTGCGCAGCGCCCAGCAGGCGGACTGCGACGTCGTCGTCATCCCCGCCGGCGACTTCCAGCAGACCGTCGAGGTCGGCGACGCCGCGGTCAAAGAGTATTACGAGGAGCACGCCGACGACTTCATGGCCCCCGCCGAGGCGACCGTCGATTATCTGGCCCTGGAGTTCGACAAACTCTACGACGAGATCGAGCTGACCGAGGACCACCTGCGCCAGCTCTACGACAGGCGCAAAGACGATTACATCCACGCCCGGCACATCCTGTTCAAAGTCCCCGCCGAGGCCGACGAAGCCGCCGTCGAGGAGGCCCGCCAACGAGCCGTCGCGGCCGTCGCCCGTCTCGATGACGGCGCCGACTTCGCCGAGCTGGCCGTCGAGCTCTCCGAGGGCCCCTCGGCCCCCGAGGGCGGAGATCTGGGCTTCTTCCGCCGCAGCGCCGATCCCCAGCTCGAAGGACCGGCCGGCCGCCAGATGGTCGAGGAGTTCACCAACGCCGCCTTCACCCTCGATCCCGGTTCCTACACCAGCGAGCCCGTGCGCACCGAGTTCGGTTGGCACATCATCCTGCGCGAGCCCGACGAGGTGGCCTTCGAGGATATCGCCAACGCGCTGGAGCACGAGCTGCGGATGGATCAGACCCTGACAGCCATCGACGAGTACGTCGAGATGATGTCCAAGGACCTCGAACGCGGCCGCGGCCTGGAGGAGATCGCCGAGACCATACCCACCGCCGAGGTCAAGCGCGTTGAAAACCTCTCCGAGGACGCCATGGTCATCAACGAAGAGTTGGGAACCTTCATCGGCTTCCGCGCCGCCGCCTTCGGCCTCGAGGAGCCCGGCGAGCTGAGCGGGATCATCGCCCGGGACTACCGGGGGCTCGACCAGCAGTCGACCTCGCTCAAACGGGACTACTTCATCCTGCGCCTCGTCGAGCGCACCGAGGCCGCTCCCGCACCCCTCGAGGACGTCCGGGCCCGCGTCGAGACCGCCGTGTTGCGCGAGAAGGCCGCCGAGGCGGCCCGGGAAGCCGCCGAGGAGCTGCTGGCCGCCGCCGAACAGAGCGACCTCGAGACCGCCGCCGCCGCAGCCGGCTTCGCCGTTCAACGCGTGGCCGGAGCCACCCGCTCCGGCAGCCTCCCCGGCATCGGCAGCGCCCCCAAGGCCGCCAAACTGGCCTTCGAACTCGACAACGGCGAACTCTCCAACGTCGTCGAGGACGGCGAAAACTTCTACATCGTTCGCGGCGTCGGCGTCGGCGAGCCCTCACCCGAGGGCTACGGCGCCGAGCTGGACGCCGTCCGTAAGCGGCTGATGCTCTCCCAGCGCAACCCCTTCTTCCAAGCCTGGGTCGAGGAACTCGTCACCGCCGCCGAGATCGAAAACCGGCTGCCCGAGCTGATGGCCGAAGCCGCCGAACGCCGGGCCGAGATGCGGGCCGCCGAGCTCCAGGACGACGAAGAACAGGGCTAAACGCCCCGGCTTCCGCCAACGTCGGAACGGGGCCGCCGCCGGCCCCGTTTCCTTACCCGCCGGAACCGGCCCGGCGACCTTTGAAAACCCCGGGCGACACCGTGAATACCACCGAACCCCAGCGCCGGAGTCGGCACGGTTTTTGCGGAGGCGGACCGTTGCCGCCGTCCCAACGGTCGCCGAGATGCAAAAAC
>WJLX01000004.1 GCA_014728225.1 Candidatus Coatesbacteria bacterium
GCAGCGGTAGTTGCATCTGGGACGGTTGACGCGCCGCTCCCCCGACCCGCTCTTCCCCGCCACATTGCCCCCCCTCGTCGGTGGCGGAATGACAGACCCGTTCACGCCGCTGGAAGTACCCAACTGCAATAGCTGCTGTTCTGCTTCTGTGATGAGCCCTTAGGAATTATCCGCACTTGGAATAGCCGCAGGAGGGGCAGACCACGCAGCCCTCGGCGAAGTAGAGCTGGCCGCCGCAGTCGGGACAGCCTCCCTTGACCGGGATCATCTCGGTGCCGTCGCCGCCGTTCTTGCCGGCCGGTGTCCGGCCCTTGCCGAAGGCATTCTCCTCGGGGTCCAGGTAGTACTCGATGGCCCGGGCGATGGCGTCGGGGCAGGAGAGGATCTGCTCGCCGCCGTGCCAGATGGGGCTGGGGCAGCGGATGCCGCGCAGCTGGGAAACCACGGCCTCGATGTCCACGCCGGAGCGTACGCTGGTCGAGATCAGCCGGCTGACGGCCTCGCTCTGGCTGGATTCGCAGCCCCCGGCCTTACCCATGGTGGTGAAGACCTCGCAGATGCCCTCGTCGTCCTCGTTGATGGTGACGTAGAGGGTGCCGCAGCCCGTGGTCATCTTGATCGTCCGGCCCCGGGTGACCATCGGCCGCGGTCGGGGCGCCCGCCGCTTGTCCTCGCGACGTTCGGTCTCCTGCTTGCCGATGTTGAGCACCTGGGCGTCGCGGGAGCCGTCGCGGTAGACGGTGATGCCCTTGCAGCCGAGTTGATAGGCCAGGTGGTAGGCCTCGGCGACCTGCTCCTCACTGGCGGCGTTGGGGAAGTTGATGGTCTTGCTGACGGCGGCGTCGACGGACTGCTGGAAGGCGGCCTGGATGCGCACGTGGTCGGCGGGGCGGATCTCCTGGGCTGTGACGAAGACCCGACGCACGTCCTCGGGTACGGCGTCGATCTCGCGCACGCTGCCCTTCTCGGCCAGCTCGGCGAACAGTTCCGCCGAGGCGAAACCCCGCCGCTCGGCGACCTCGCGGAACAGGGGGTTGACCTCGGGCAGTTTGTCGTCGTCCATGACCCGACGGTAAAAGGCCAGGGCGAAGTAGGGTTCGATGCCCGAGCTGCAACCCGAGATGATCGAAACGGTTCCCGTCGGCGCCACCGTGGTCAGCGCGGCGTTGCGCAGCTTGGGCCCGCCGCGGCGGGCGTAGGTGGACTGGGGGTAGTTGGGGAAGTGGCCGCGGACCTCGGCCAGCTTCTCCGAGGCCTGGGCGGCCTCGCTCTGGATGAAGCTCATCAGGTCCGTGGCCAGCTTGACCGCGGCCTTGGAGTCGTAGGGGATCCACAGCCTGATCAGCAGGTCGGCGAAGCCCATCACCCCCAGGCCGATCTTGCGGTTGGCCCGGGTCTTTTCCGCGATCTCGGGCAGGGGGAAGCGGTTGACGTCGATGACGTTGTCGAGGAAGTGGACGGCGTCGTGGACGGTGCGGGCCAGCTTCTCCCAGTCCAGCTCCCAGCGCTCGCCCTCGCGACGGACCATCCGGCCCAGATTGATGCTGCCCAGGTTGCAGGATTCGTAGGGCAGCAAGGGCTGTTCGCCGCAGGGATTGGTGGCCTCGATGGCTTCGACGGCTTCCAGGGCGTTCTCGGCGTTGACCCGGTCGATGTAGACGATCCCCGGCTCGCCGGTGTTCCAGGCGTTATGGACGATGCTATTGAAAACCTCGCGGGCCTTGAGGTGGCGGACGACCGTGCCGTCGTGGGGGCTGACCAGGGGGTAGGTGCCGTCGCGCTCGACGGCCTCCATGAACTGGTCGGTGATCGCCACGGAGATGTTGAAGTTGGTCAACTGGCTCAGGTCTTGTTTGCAATCGATGAACTCGAGGATGTCCGGATGGTCGACGCGCAGGATACCCATGTTGGCGCCGCGCCGTGTACCGCCCTGTTTGACGGCCTCCGTTGCGGAGTTGAAGACCTTCATGAAGCTGACGGGTCCCGAGGCCACGCCCATGGTGCTCTTGACCAGGGCGTTCTTGGGCCGCAGGCGGGAGAAGCTGAAGCCGGTGCCGCCGCCGGACTTGTGGATCAACGCCGTGTTCTTGATGGCATCGAAGATGTCGTCCATCGAATCGCCGACGGGCAGGACGAAGCAGGCCGACAGTTGGCCCAGCTCGCGCCCGGCGTTCATCAGCGTCGGTGAGTTGGGCATGAATTCCAGGCTGGTCAGCAGCTCGTAGAAACGGGCCGCCGTGGCGTCGACGTCGACGCTGCGCGTCAGGTCGGCGTAGTTCGAGTCGGCCTCGGCGATCGCGCGGGCCACCCGGCGGAACATCTCCTCGGGTGTCTCGAGGGGGTGACCCTCCTGGTCGCGCTTGAGGTAGCGGCGTTCGAGGACGGTGACGGCGTTGTCGGACAGCTTCAGCGGCATAATCGGGTCTCCCGGTGCTTGATTGGGTCTGCTGCGAAAAAAGATGACGGGACGGCGGTTCCCGCTGGGGGAGACGGCCGTCCCGGTGTTACTTCTTACCCTTGCCGCTGGAACTGCTCGTCGTCGGCTTGGGGGTCTTCTTTTTCTTCTTGCCCGGCATGCTCATTCCCCCCTTTCGCCTGCGCCACAGGGCGGGAATGCCGGACCACCGGCGATGTCGGCGGAGTGAAGGCGCTGTAACGGCGCTCGGGGGTCCACTCCGCCCGACCGTATTATCCCACAAAACTTTTTTTCGTCAAGTTGTTTTTTGCGGTCGCTCTCCCGGTTCGAGTATCGCATCCCTTTAGCATTCCAGACGATACGACTAGGATGCTATAAAACTCTGAACTAAACCGACTAACTAAACCGACTAACTAAACCATGAACACGGTCAGCACCAGGGCGGCCAGCCCCGTGACGAAGGCTCCGGCCCAGAGTAGCAGGCCCACACGCCAGCTTCGCCGTAAACGCGCCAGATAGCCCTCCAGGGCGCTGATGCGGATCGGGATCGTGTCGTCCTTGCCCGTCAGGCTCGGCGCGGCGGTCAACAGGCCGTACAGGCAGGCGGCCAGCGAGCCCAGCAGACTCAAAGCCCCGAGGACAACCAGTGCCAGACAGACGGGACAGTCCCGCGCCGCTCCGATGTAGAAGACCGCGGCCATCGCCGCCAGCAAAAGTCCGGCGCCGTCGAGGATCAGCAGCAGACGCAGGCGGCCCTCGAAGACGGCCAGCCGGGTCAGCCGCAGCTCGAGCTCAGGGTCGTTACGCTCGGCCCGGCGCTCCAGCAGCGGCGCCAGGCGTACCAGATAGGGCAGCGTCCGCTGCAGGTAGACGAGGAGTTTTTTCCAGAGCTCGGGCATCGACGATCCAGCGAAAAAGAGTGGAGATTAAGTTTGGGATCATCACAGAAGCCGAACATCAGCTGTTGCAGTTGGGTTCTTCCAGCGGCGTAAACGGCTCTGTCATCCCGCCACCGACGAGGGGAACAATGTGGCGGGCAAGAGCGGGTCGGAATACCGGCACGTCAACCGTCCCAGTTGCAGCTACCGCTATCACTACCGCCGCGGCGCGGGTCGCCAAGGACCTGGACAGCCGGCGCAATACGGCTTATCGCTACTGCAAGAGAATCCGCCGGCGCCTCACCGCCGCTCGCCAGGCCGCGCTGGACTCTATCGTCTACACCGATGGCTACAAGGCCTATAACAAGCTTCACTCAACGGCTTCCACCACAGGCGCATCAATCAGGACAAGACACTGGTTGACGGCAAAGTGCATATCAACGGCCTCGAGAGCTTCCGGGGCTACGCCAAGCGCCGCCAAAAAGCCCACCATGGAGGATTCAAGCTTAACCACAGACTGTTGATCACTGAAAGGTCGTTCAGCTTCAACCATCGAGACGACGAAAACGCGCTTACTACCTCAGGAGTAGACTTCGCGCTTGGTCATAATCAGGTGATAACCCTTGAAGTTTCGTTGTAAAGCGACTGCCGGAACGTTGGCGGTGGACCCGGTCGGCGCTTCATTGAAGATGACGGGCTCGTCGTCCTGTTATCCGGCATCGTCGCCCGCCGAGACCTAGCCCTTAACCGCAGCAGAGAACCCCGAAGACCAGCCCTTCGCCCGGCATCCTTTCCGACGCCGGCGCTGCACACCCGCGCTATCTGCAAGCGGGACACAGCGTTTCAGGCCGCCTGCCGGCAGCGAAGATGGCGCGGGAAAATCACCGCACCGCCAGCAGTTTGTGCACCTGGGGGATCAGCCGCACGTCGTGCTGGAGCCGCGAGGCCCGGATCAGCGTCTCCAAAAGCTCCGGGCCGGAGAGGTCGGGCAGGCCGCCGGGGCCGTGGACGGGCTGCAGGATTACGCCGACGCCGGGCGCGGCGCCCCGAGCCAGCTCGAGGCCGGCGACCAGCTCCTCCCAGCTCGAATCCCGGCCGAAGATGACCTTGAGCGACAGCTCGACGCCGGCCGCCACGCAGAGCTCCAGGGAGCGCCGGGTCGCGGCGGAGAGGTCCCGGCCGGCCAGGCTCGGCGGCTTGACGTCGCAGGAGACGGCGGCGCAGTAAGGCAGGAGCCGCTCCAACTCCGCGGGCAAGGCGCCCGAGTACTCGAGGTGGACCGGCAGGCCGAGGTCGGCCTCGACGCCCGGCAGCAGCTCCAGCAGGAAGTCGGTATGCAACAGCGGCTCGCCGCCGGTCAGGGCCAGTCGGCGGTGGCCGGGGAAGGCCTCGTGCAGCCGCCGCAGCAGCTCCAGGACCGTCGCCGCGCCCAGGGGGTTCTCGTAAGCCCGCTGGACGCCGGAGCCCGGCGGGTCCTCGACCAGACAGGGCCGTGTCGGATCCGTCGGCGTGTCGCAGTACACGCACTCCAACGGGCAGCCCGCCGTGCGTAAAAAGAGCTGCCGCTCGCCCACACGGGGGCCTTCCCCGGCCAGGGAGCTGAAGACCTCGGCGATGGGGGCGCGCAGCTCGCTCATCCCTACCCGACTCCCAGTCAGAGTCCACCGTCGTCGCTTACAGCACATCTTGGGGCTGCCGGTCTAGTATACCACTAGATGGAGGGGTGTCAATGGTATATCGCGGGTAAATCTGACTGTCGAGGCGGGGGCGGGTTCGGCGCAGCGGGCGGGGAAGGCAACAGCGCCTGTATTAAGACAGTTTGTCAATCGTCTTGTCTGAGCTGTCTGGGCGGACCCTTGGTCCGCCCGTGATTGATCGGCTCGGGGTAAGGAGCCACCGACCGGCGGCTAGATTGCCTTACACCGCCGCGGGCGCTCCCTAACGCTGCGAAGGCCAACAGACACGAGGCCCGGCGCGCTTGTTGCGCCGGGTTTGACGCTGCTCAAACCCGGCTTGCAAGAAGCGTGCCGGGCCGGCGGGCCGCCGGGATGGCTGGGCGGGATTATCCGCCGCCGACGGCTCGTGTATCGTCGAGCCCCGCCTGGATTCGACCCAACTCCAACCAAGACAAAGGGCCGGCGCAAACGACCGACCTTCGACAGGTTAAGAAAACTCGTCCCGGACTACTCCGCCCGGACCAGGTGCGGGGTGACGAAGATCAGCAGCTCCCGGGTCTCCTCGGAGTCCGTCGAGCTCTTGAACAGCAGTCCGATGACGGGGATGCTCGACAGCAGCGGCACGCCGGTCTGGACGGATTCGTTCTTGCGCCGCAGCAGACCGCCGATGACGCCGGTCTCGCCGTTGCGCAGCAGGATCGAGGTCGAGGCCTCGGTGGTGTCGACCTGGAACTCGAGACCGGGGGCGGGGGTACTGGACATCTCGCTGATCTCGGGCTGGATGTCCAGGGTGATCTCGTTGACGGAGTTGACGTGGGGGGTGACGGCGAGCTTGATGCCGACCTCGTAGAACTCGGTGTAGGAGTTGCCGCTCTCGTCGAGGAGGGTGACGGGGACGCGGCTGCCGACGAGGATGCGGGCCTCCTGGTTGTCCAGGGTGGTGATCCGCGGGGCGGAAAGGATCTTGGTGTCGGTGTCGGTGGCGTTGGCCTGCAGGGTGGCGGCCAGGGTGGCGGCGTCGATGGCCACCTGACCCGAGGCGGTCAGAGTACCGGTGTTGGCTGGGGTGTCGATCAGCACCTGGTTGCCGTTGAGACCGAACTCCCAGTCGATGCCCAACTCCTGCAGGGTGCCGGTCTTGACGTCGAAGATCTTGGTCTCGATCATCACCTGGGCGGTACGGGCGTCGAGCTGCTCGACGAGGCGGCGGATGCGATCGCGCCGCTCCAGTGTATCGGTGATGATGATCGAGTTGGTCCGTGGCTCGATCTGGATTTGGCCCCGCTCGGAGAGCATCGATTCGAAGCTGGGCTTCAGGCTGGCCGCGGTGGCGTAGCGCAGGGTGATGATCTCTGTGCCCAGGGGCGAGGCTTCCTCGGCCTCGGCCATCTTGACCAGCTCGTCGGGGGTGTTGACGCGGATGATCGAGCCCTCGACGCGGTAGGACAGGCCGTGGGAGGCCAGGATGACGCGCAGGGCCTCGTCCCAGGGGACGTCTTGCAGGGCGACGGTGACCTTGCCGGTGACGTTGGGTCCGGCGACGATGTTCATCCCGGTCTCGAAGGCCAGCAGGCGCAGGACGTTGCCGATGTCGGCGTCCTTCAGGTCCATCGAGATGCGCTTGGCGGCGTAGACGGGTTCACCCGTACCGCCGGCACCGCTGTAGCTCTCGCTGGTGTGGTATGTTTCGGAGCCGACGGCGCTTTCGGCGACCTCGGTGGTGACGAAGGTCTCGGCGTTCTCGACGTCGTAGCTGGCCGGCTGGTAGCCGTAATCCAGCCCGGCGAAGGGGTCTGCTTGTTCGGTGACCACGTCGAGGTACAGTACGCTGCCCCGGCGGGTGATCAGGTAGGGGTAGTCGGCGGAGACCGTGGTGACCACGCGGACGATCTTGGGGTTCTCAGAGTGCTGGGTGACCGAGACCTTGGCCACGCCGCCGGAATCGACGTACAGTGTCGGGGTCTCGAGCTCGTTGACGGCGCCGATCAGGTCTAGGACGAAGGTCCGCGGGCTGAGGGTCTTGGAGAAGTCGAACTCGAGGGGCGCGTCGCCGACGATCTCGATCCGCGTCTTGCCCAACAGCTCGTCGACGGTCACGCGACGGATGCCGGTGGGCTCCGTCGAAGGGGCCGTGGTTTGGCCGCGGCCGCCCGGCGGCGCCGGGAAGCGCACGGTGATGCTGTTTTCCTGCTTGGTGAGGTAGTAGGGTTCGTAGTCCTGCAGGTCGAGCACGACGCGGACGATGCGGTTAGGGATCTCCCGGTACTGGCTGGAGCGCACCCGCTCGACGTTATAGCCCCGCTCGACCTGGAGGGTGGCGGGGCAGGCGTGGACGGCGTCGCGGATGTCGACGATCACCCGGGTGGGGTCCTCGAGGGCGAAGACGTCGTAGGCCAGAGAACCGCTGCCGCTGATGGTGACGACCTCGGCACCCTCGTCGTCGGTGTCGTGGACGATCGAGGTGACCCGGACCTGGGCCGCCGCCGCGGCGGCGAGACAGAGCAGACCGCTGAGTATCGCCTTGACTGTTGATCCGGTTTTCACGGCGGGTCTCTCGCGTTGACGGGCGTTGCGCCGTGGCATACTCTCAAGCGCCAGCGGCGTCCGAGGTAACGTCGCTGGTTAACCCCGGGTGAATACGCCCCGGTTGCGACTAGACAAATTCAGTATTGGCTAACATGAACCTTTAGTTTCACAGTTTAGTCTAATGTATAACATAATTGCGGCTTAGTCAACTAGTTGCGCTGGTTTTTCCGTCGGCGGCTGCGGACGAGGGCGCGGATGGCGAAGAACAGCCCTGTGAGCACCAGCACACCGCCGATGGACAGCCACAGCCACCAGGGCCAGGGGGTGACGACTTCGCTGGTCATCAGCGAGGCGGCGGGTTGGTGGTCGCGCCTGCAGAGGACGACCTCGACCTCGGTCAGCTCGCCGCCGTTGTCCATCCCGACGGCCAGCAGTTCGTAGACCTTGGCCAGTTCACGGGCCGCCGCCGGGATACGCAGCAGGGGGGTGGCGTCGACCAGGCGGGCCGTTTTGTCGATGGAGCAGAAGCTCAGCACCCGTTCCGTGGTCAGCTTCTCCCCGGCCAGGCGATAATCGGCGGGCAGGTCGTCCGTGGTGTTGCCGCTGTGGAGCAGGCGGCGGATCTGGGGCAGCCGTTCACGCATGGCGGTGAAGACGAAGTGGTCGCCGATAAAGGCCACGGCGGGCTGCAGGTGGAGCCGCTCCAGGGCGGCGATATCGAAGATGTCGACCAGGCCGTCCACGGTTTCTGTGCGCAGGATGCGGAACTCGGTCAGATACTCGGACAGTTTCAGGCGCATCAGCGGCAGAACGGCGGCCTCGTAGAATTCGCGCGCTCCAGCCGGGTCCGCCAGCTTGACGGCGAAGTAGCCCGTGGGGAATCCCCCCCCATCGTAGACATTGAAGCGCAGACCGTCGATCAGGCTGTTGCCGAATTCCTCCAGACCGGCCAGTTGCTCCCGGGTGGCGCCGTGGGTCAGGCGTTCGCCCGCCCAGCCCAGCAGGGAGCCCAGGTGGCTGCCCTGGAGGGGTAAATCGGCGTAGAACAGGGCGTCATCGCTGACGGCGGGTGCCGTGTCGGCGGCGATGTCCAGTCGGCCGTCGTGGACCGAGCACAGCCGTAGGCGCAAGCCCCTTGGCTGGATGCGCAACCCCAGGGAGACGCCCCGGGTCAACAGCAGTTGTTCGACGGCGGTTTCGGGCAGTCCGAAACCCTGGGCCAGGGGTTCGAGCAGGGCGCGAAAACGCTTGACGTCCAGGTAGGCGCCCAGATGGGCGTCGGCCTGGGCCAGATGCAGCCGTCGGTGGTCGGCGTCGTCGAAGAAGCGGCCCTCCCGGGCCAACAGGGCGTCCAGGCCGGCGGTGACCAGCTCGAGGTCGTCGCCGAGGAGCAGCACTCCGCGGTGGTGGGCGGCGAACAGGCCCGAAGAGCTGCGCCTTAACTGAACCCCGTGGTGTTCACCCAGCTCCTCGGCCTCGCGGCGGTCCTCGCCGAGGAGTTCGTCGATGAAACCCTGAAAGCGCAGGGGATCGTGGAGGGGCAGGCTGAGCAGAAAGGAAGCCGTCGGCCCGCGCAGGCTCAAGCCCAGCTTGAGTCCCAGCGCGGTGGTGCGGGTCACGTCGAGGCCGGTGTCGTGGATCTCCTGCAGGGTGGTCAGCTCGGCGGGATCCAACCGGTGGGTCAGCAGGCTCTTGACCTCCTCCATGTAGAGGAGCAGCTCCTCGGTCAGCTCGGGGCTGACGTCGCGGATCTCGGCCAGCAGTTGATCGCCGCCGTCCCAGACCTGCTGCAGGGCCGGGGTGGTGAAAACGAGCTGGCAGCGGTCCGGGAGGGCGTCGGCGGCGTCGTCGGGGTTCTCCGCGCAACCGCAAAGGAGCAGC
Source organism: Candidatus Coatesbacteria bacterium (assembly GCA_014728225.1). Lineage (NCBI taxonomy): Bacteria > Candidatus Coatesiibacteriota > Candidatus Coatesiibacteriota bacterium. The sequence goes on from WJLX01000004.1 coordinate 9,378, forward strand.
GCCAGCGCCGACAGGAGGGGGACGAGACTTCGCAGCGAACGTCCGGGATGGCTGTTAGAAACCGAGGGGGTCGGCACCGCTGTCTTCCCTTTCGAGGATGCTGTAGAGCTCGTCGGCCTCACTCTTGCGCACGGTCTTGGCCAGACGCTCGACGCGCACGGTCAGCCTGATCCGGCCGAGGCTGACGGCGATGACGTCCCCGACCTTGAGCTGCTTGCCGGCGTCGGCCGTATTGCCGTTTACCTTGACCTTACCACCGTCGCAGGCCTGCTTGGCCAGGGGGCGGCGCTTGATGATCCGCGAGACCTTGAGGAATTTGTCCAGGCGCATGATGGATTGGGTTGGGGTTTTAAGGGACCTGTCGTCCGTTGGACCAAGAGGGTGGGACGCTTCCCGTTAAAGTCGTAGTAGGCTTCTTCTGCGTTTAAAACATGTCTCTTGCACGTTTCTTGTGCGTTTCTAATACGTTTCGATAATCCGGGAGGTTGCTTATTGTTCGGTCGCCATTAAACACCGACCGGAGATCGTCCCGCAACGTTTTATCGCGCCAGACCAGGCTGCCTGGTTGGCCGGTGTCGTCCTGCGGGACGGATACGGCGGCGCAATTTGAACGCCCGTCAGCCGCGGTGTCGCCGTTGCGCCCGGAACCGGCACGGTTTTTGCATCTCGGCGGCCGCTGACGGCGCCGATAACCGTCCGCCTCCGCAAAAACCGTGCCGGTTCCGGGCGGGGGTGGGGTGGACGGCGTCTTGGGGTTGCGCCGTTGGATTGCGCCGCCGTATCCGCCGCCGTCGCCGCTGGTGCGTCGTTGGGCTTCAGTCGCGCCGGTAGGTGTTCTCGTAGATCCGCAGCAGGTTGAGTTGATGCAGCCGTCGGACCCAGTCCGGCGCAGGTTTTTTGAGGAAGCCCTCGAGGGGCAGGGCGTTTTTCCACTCGGCGGGCGGTTCGTCCCAGGCTGGTTTTTCGGCCTCGCGGGAGAGCGTTTCTGTGCCGTCGAGCAACCAGTCGATGTAGCGTCGATGGTTGTCCAGGGCGGCGAACGAGTGTTCGGCTTCCAGGACGGCCCCGTGACCGGGGACCAGCCGCCGGGGGGATAGAGAGTGTATCAGGGCCAGGGAGCCGGTGAGCCGCCAGGGGTCGCCCCAGTAGAGGTAGGGGATGGCGGGCTTGTCGGGTCGGGGTCCGGCCAGGACGTTGTCCGAGGCGATGATCAACTCCCGGGCCGGGAGGCGGACGATGGTCAGTTCGGGACAGTGGCCGGGGGCGTGGATCAGCTCCAGGGTCAGTCCGCCGCAGCGCAGCGACGCTCGGCCTTCGATGAGGACGCCGGGCGTGGGGATGGCGTCGTAATCGATCAGCGCGGGGCGGCGGGAAACCATGGTGTACTCGGTGTGCAGGGTTCGGCGCCAGCCGCGGTGGGCGATGATCGGGGTGTCGGCGCCGGCGGTCCCGGCGTTGCCGCCGCAGTGATCGGAGTGGCCGTGGGTGTTGACCACGGCGAGGAGGCGGCAGTCCAGCTCGTCGCGGGCGAAGCGGGCCAGCTCGGCGCCCTGGGAGCGGCTGCCCGTGGTGTCGACGATCACCGCCTCGCCGGCGTCGGCGATGACCACGGCGTTGACGGCCAGGGGCGAGCCGGTGAAGACGTGGACGCCGGAAGCGGGGCTGGTCGGCGGACGGCGCATCAGGTTACTACCCTCAGGGTGTGGGTGCTCGTCGACAGCCGCAGGCGCCAGTCACCGGCTTGTTCGAGATAGCCGGCCTCGGCGCGGCGGGTGACCGGCAGGCCCATCACCCCGCCCAGGGGCCGGGTGGACAGGCGGCGGGTTGCGCCGTCGGGAGCGACGAGAGTTGCGCTCTGTTCGTCGGTCTGGACGAAGAGGCGCGTGCGTAGGGGTATCGTAACATCGCCGCGGTCGGGAGTCCAGACGAAGTAATCGCCGGCGATGGGCCGCTGGAGCGCCTCCGGAGCCTCGAGACCCGCCGCTCGATAGGCGGCGCGCAACTGGGCGCGGAACAGGCGGTCGAACTCGCGCTCGGCCTTGGGCGCGGTGGCCTGATCGGTTCCGAACCACCAGAACCAGTCCGAGCCCTGGGCGGCCTGGAGCAGCTCGAAGACCCGGGGGTGGCTGTCGGGATCGGCACCTAATTCGTCCAGGCGCTCACGCAGCTTGCGGACGGCGTCCCAGGCGCGGTTTTCCTCGGGCTCGCCGATCCAGGTGCCCAGGTCGTTGCCGGGTTCGGAGCCGAACTCGTCGATCCAGCTGGCGTGGGGCAGCTCGTCGATGAGCGGGGCGCTATAGCCCGCGGCCTCCAGCTCGTCGAGCAGCCGGGAGGGTAGCACGGTTTCGAGATCGTCGGCGGCGGCCAGCTCGGCGTAGAGGCGCAGCAGGAAGGGTCGGCCGTCAGCGGGATAGGCGCCCCAGGCGTTCTCACCGTCGAGGATCACCGCGGCGATCGGGTTGTCTATCCCGGCGTAGCGCCGGCGCAGGCCCCAGAGGAAGTCGTCGACGGCGCGCTGCGGGCTCAGCTTGCTGTAGTGGAAGCCGACGGCGTCGGACAACGGATGGTCGCGGAAGAAGAGGTACCAGCCGTGATCACCGTCGCCGACGCGGTGGGGCCGGGCCAGCTCCCGGGGCGTCGGCTCGCGGCCCAGGAGCAGGGCCAGGACGCCTTCGTCGGTGGCGGCCCAACGGGCCCCGGTCCGGGCCAGGGGAACGACGATGTTCTGTCCCACGGCGCCCTCGGCGGGCCACCAGCCCCGCGGGCGTCGGCCGAACTCGCGCTCCAGCACGGCCAGGCCGCGTTCGAGCTGGCGCTCGGCGTCGACGGGGTAGCTGTAGCGTTGGGGATGGCCGCAGCCCTCCCGGTCGATGATCGCCCGGTCCGAATCCACCAGCAGGGGCAGGATGGGGTGGCTGTAGGGGGTGGCGGTCAGCTCGATCTGCCCCCGCTCGAGCAGGTCCCGGTGCAGGGGGATGACGGCGGCCAGGGTCCGCCGCTGGATCCGCTCCAGTTCGGCGATGTCGGCGGCGGTGAAGCCGCGGTCTTTCTCGACCAGCCGCGCGACGGACAGTTCCGCGCCCCGGGGCGTCCTCCAACCGTGGCGGCGCAGCTCGACGGGAAACCAGGCCAGGTTGAACCACACCGCCAGATCGACGAGGTCGGCGGGGGGGATCCCGGCGGCCCGGGCCCGCAGCTCGGTCAGGCGCGGATCGTCGCGCTCCAGCCACAGGTCCAGTTCATCCAGGGCGGCCGACAGGGGTTGATAGTTCTCCAGCAGCTCGGCGTAGCGCGGATGGGGGCGAATCTGCCGCTCCCAGTCGGCGTCGAAGGCGTCGCGCAGCAGCTCCAGGCGTTCGTCGGCGATCAGGCCCGCCGGTGAGCGGCGGGTGAGTTCCCACAGCCGGTCCGTGGCGCCGTCGCGGTAGTCCGCCAACTGGTCCAGCAGGATCGGCGTCAGGTTGATGCAGCAGCGCACCCCCGGCGACTCCCACAGCCGGGCCGCCATGCCGAAATAGTCGCGCAGGGCGTGGAGCCGGACCCAGGGCAGGCGGAAGGAGCCCCGGGGACCGTCGGCTCGGGGGTCGCGGTAGTCGGGCTGGTGCTGGTGCCAGAGCAGGATCAGTCTCAGCATGGGTCTTCCACTGGTGGGACGAGCTGGTGTGCCTGTGGCGGCTTGCTGCGCTGCGGTGCGTCGGATATGGCGGGCGAGCGGGGTGAGACGGTGTATGTCCCAGGTTATGCCGGGTCCGGCGTCGTGCAACAACCTGCTCGCGTCCTCAGCCGGTCGGCCCCGTCTCGACCAGGTCCTCCCAGGCCCGGGCGATGCCGCCGAGGTTGCAGCCCAGCTCGCCGCGGCGCTCGATGGTTCGCCGGTTGAGCTCGACGGCGGCCCGGCGTTCGGCGGTATCATCGAGGGCGGTCAGGATCCGCCGCGTCAAGGCCTCGACATCGCCGGCGGGATAGAGGCCGCCCCGGCAGCCGTTCAGGACCTCACGGTTCGAGGCGTGATCGGGTACGATGGGATAGGCTCCGCAGGCCAGGGCCTCGACCAGGGAGAAGGCGTAGGCGTCGACGGGCACGGTGACCACGTACAGCGCCGCCCGCCCCAGGGCCGCGCCGACGACGCCGGGCGGTTGCGGACCGTGGAAGCGCACCGCTTCGCTAATGTCCAGTTCGGCGGTCAAGCAGCGGAGTTCATCCTCGGCGTTGCCCGCGCCCAGCAGTTCCAGCCGCAGCTCCGGTCGGCTTCGCCGCGCCCGGGCCAGGGCCCGCAGCAGGACCTCGACCCGGTAGAAGCGATCCAGGGTTCGGGTGTGGACGATGGTCGGTTCCCGCTCCTCCAGCCGGCGGCCCGGCGGGAAAGCGTGGGGGTCGATCCCCTTGGGCCAGACGGCCAGCCGCTCGGGTCGGACCCCGTAGCGCCGCAGGTAGGGCAGCATCGCCCGGCCGGCGGCGGTGACATGGTCGGCTCGGCGGCAGACGAAACGGGCGCGCAGCCGGTCGGCCGCACTGCGCTCGGTGATCAGGGGCACCTCGGGTCCCCAGCAGGTCAGCGTCCACGGGTGGCGGTCGAGCAAGGCGGCGATCAGGCCGTAGTTGGTCAGGTAGTGGGCGCTGACCAGATCCGGTCGGGTGCGGGCGATGTAGCCGCGCACGGCTGGCAGAGCGCGCAGACTGTCCAGCAGCGTCGCCCGCCGGTCGTCGCGCAGGTTGAGTTGGCCCTCGACGAGGCGCGGACCGGCCTGGATGCTGATCAGGTGGCACTCGTCGCCGCGCCGGCTGAAGAAGTCCAGCCAGCGGCGGGTATGGATGCTGTCGCCCGAGGAGAGGAACAGAAGGCGCATGGCAAGCCGGTCTCGCTCCGTTGGGAGAGTTGCTTGGTTGAGGGGGGCGGCGTGTCGGGTGTCGGTTGAGCACGTCTCCATCGGTCTTCGCGCCGCGGATCCGGGGGAGCAAAAACCGGGCCCGGCGTGAGAGCCCGATTATAGCACGTAGGCCGTCACCGCACCCCGGTCCGCTCAGCCGGTGCGCAGGCGTCGCAGTTGGAGGGCGCCGCAACCCTCGGCCAGGCTGCGATAACGCTCGGCGGCCAGGTCGGCGAAGGCGGCGTTGTCTACCTTGCGGTAGAAATCGACGGAGGCCCGCCAGGCCAGGGCGGCCTCATAGGGCATCTCCAGGGCCTCGAAGGCCTTGCGGGACTCGTTGAGCTGTTCGTCGGCCTGCTCGATCCAGCCGGCGGCGAGCAGGGCCCGGCCGTAGGCCAGGGAAGCCAGGGCCGCGATCGGCGGTTCGGCGAACTGCTCCGAGAGCTTGACCGCCCGGGCCCCCGCCGACAGGGCGCCGTCGCGTTCGTCGTTGTTGAGCCGCCACCAGCTCAATACGGCGGCCTGATACTGAGGTTCCATCGGCTCCCCGATGGTCCGGGCGTGGGACTCGGCCCGCGCGAAGAGCTTTCCGGCCACTTCGAGGCGGCCGGAGATGGTCAGGTAGAGGCCGTACTCGAGTAGATAAAGGTGGGCCCGGCGCAGTTCGCCGAGGTCCTCTTTAACGGCGACGGCCTCATCGGCCAGCCGCCGGCCCCGTTTCTCATCGCCGACACGGAAGGCGACGGCAGCCAAACCCATCAGTGAGCCGGCCAGCCCAGAGCGATATTCCAGGCGCCCGTACATCTCGACGGCCCGTTCCAATAGCTCGCGGGCCGCCGGAAAGCGCCCGCGGTGCAGGGCCACCATGCCCCGCCCGTGGTGGGCGTTGGCGGCCCAGCGCTCCTCGCCGATCTCGTCGAACACCTGCAGGGCCTGGTCGAAGGCGTCCTCGGCGTCGGCGAAGCGACTCTGGCGGGTGTAGAGCAGGCCGAGGTTGGTCAACGCGCCGCCGTGCTCGCGGCGTTGTCCGGTGTGGGTGGTCAGCATCAGACAGCGCTGGTAGCAGCTCAGGGCCGCCGCATGCTCACCCATGCTTTTGTAGATGTTGCCCAGATTGAGCCGGGAGACGGCCTCCCGTTTTTCATCGCCCAGGGCCTCGAAGCACTCCACGGCCCGGCGCTGGGCCAGGCGGGCTTCGATCGTGCGGCCGGTGCGTTTGAACAGCACCCCCAGGTTGGCCCAGGCCACGGCCTGGCTGCGCTCCAGGCCCAGGTCGCCGGCCCGTTCGAGGTTCCAGCGCAGCAGCCGCTCGGCCTCCCCGTAGCGTCCCAGATGCCGTAAGGCGGTGCTGAGGGCGACATTGGCCTCCAGCACACCCGTTAGATCGCCGACCGCGGTGAGGCGCTCCCCGGCAGTTTCCAGCAGCTCCAGCGCCCGGTCGTAGCGCTGGGCGTCGCGCTCCAGCAGGCCGCTTTCCAGCATCACCCGGCCCAGCAGGGCTTCGTCGGCGCAATCCTCGGCCAGGCGGCGGGCCTGGATCAGCAGCTCGGCGGCCCGTACCGATTCACCTTTGCGGCGGGCGGTCAGGCCGCGGTAGAGGTAATAGCGAGCCTCCAGGGGACGGGGGGCCTCGTCGGTCAGCCCCGGGGCGAAGCGTTCCTCGAGTAGGGCCAGGTCGCGTTCGCGCAGGGCGGCGTCCAGGTCCGCCAGAGCCGCGGTTCGACCTTCGTCGGGCGGTCGTGATTCCATCGGCGCAATCAGCCTTTCGCTGGCCCGTAATCTCGTCTGTTGAACAAAAGGCAAGATAAGTCTCACGTTCAGTATACCAGCCGTCCGGCCTCTTTTCAGGCGCCGCGGTTCCCGAGGGCGCAACGAAGCGGGGGCCGCCGCGGCGACCCCCGGTGTTTACGCTCGCTGACGGGTTTAGCGGTTGACCACCAGCCGGCGGTGGACGTCGAGGTCCGGTGTGCTCAACCGGTAGAGGTAGACGCCGTTGGTCAGGCCGGCGGTGTTGAGAGTGCAGGTATGCCGACCGGCGCTCAACGGCTGGCTCTCGATGAGGCGGCGCAGGAGTCGGCCGCTGACATCGAACAGCTCCAGGGAGACGGTCTGGGCCTCGGGCAGCTCGAAGGTGATGGTGGTCAGGCCGACGGCCGGATTGGGGTGGCTTTGCAGCAGCGCGGCCTGGGGCGGCAGGCTGCCGTCGTGGTGGGCGGCGAAGACCGGACCGTAGGTCGCGGTCTTGCCGTCCTGATCGACGACGCGGACCTTGTAGGCGTAATCGAGACCGCCCCGAACCCCGCGATCGAGGAACCGCTGGCTGGGTTCGCCGGGCAGCGGCCGGTCGTTGAGCTTCTGGTAGGCCATCTCCAGCTCGGCGTCGACGGCGGGAGCCCGCAGCAGGTCGTAGGAGGCCGCCGTGCCTTCGTTGGTCCAGTTGACCAGCAGGCCCTCGTCGCGGTCATCGACCTCGATGGTCAACGGGTCGGCGGCCAGGAGGTCGGTGTAGTAGACGTCGACGGTGAACAGCGTGGGTGAGTAATCGGCATCGTTGGAGGTGAGCTCCACCTGGTATTGCAGATAGCGCAGGCCGTCGTCGACGGCCGTGGAAAGGTCGAAGCTCTGGCTGAAGGGCCCCTCCCAGGCGGCGGCGATGCAGTCGTCGTAGGACGCGCCGGCGCGGACGTAGAATTCGATGTCGGTGTCCGGACGCAGGTACTCGTCCCAGATGAACATCCGCCAGTCAGGCTCCTCGACGACGGCCTCGAGCACGGAGCTGGTCAGTACGCCCGACGCCTGGAAGCCCTCGGTGATCTGCCACCAGTCGATGCTGTCGCCGGTGTTGGCGGTGGAGAGGCCGACGGGGGCGCGGGTGTCGGTGAAGCTGGAGGTGACGACGCCGTGGGCGCCGCCGTAACCGGTGGCCCAGCTGAGCTGGGTGAAGTTCATCGAGCCGTCGTTGTCCCACCAGTCGAGGGTGTTGCCGGACTGGGAGGCCGAGAGGATGTCGATGTCGCCGTCGTAGTCGGCGTCGATGGGGGTGACCTCACGACAACCCGAGTAGCCGGTGGTGACGGCGTGGTGGGTGAAGCCGCCGACGCCGTCGTTCTCGAACCAGTCGATCCGGCCGTTGCGGCTGCTGGTTACCAGGTCGAGGTCGCTGTCCCAGTCCATATCCTTGGCGACGCAGCTGTAGGCCTCGGTCATCCCGGTGTAGATGACGTGCTCCAGGAAGGCCTGGGTGGGATCGGTCCAGTTCTCGTCGTACTCCCACCAGACGATCTCGCCGTTGTTGCGGCAGGAGAAGGCGACGTCGGTCCAGCCGTCGTCGTTGAAGTCGCCCTGGGCCAGGCCGATGTTCTCGGCGCCGGAGTGACCCGAGGCCACCAGGACGTGGATCTCCCAGTCGAAGTCACCCTCGCCGGCGTTCCAGCCCAGGTTCTCGAACCATTTCAACGGTGAACTCTGATAGGCGCCGGCGAAGATATCCAGATCGCCGTCCTGGTCGAAATCGACGGCCACGCCCATGTCGACCTGGGGGAAGCTGGGATCGATGACGTGCTCGGTGAAGTTGCCCGCGCCGTCGTTTTCGAACCACACGAAGCGGTTGGAGCCCTGGTCGATGCCCATCAGGAGATCGCCGTCCTCGTCGAAATCAAGGTCGCAAACCGTGAAGGCGACGTAGGCGCTGTTCTCCAGGATGACCTGGGAGTCGCCGAAGACGCCGTCGCCCAGGTTTTCGAACCAGACGAAGTCCTCGGAGACCGAGGAGGAGACCAGAACGTCGTTATCGCCGTCGCCGTCGACATCGCCGGGCTTGGCATAGTAGGCGGCGTTGTGCGAGCCGATGTTTTGCTGTTCCGGAGCGGAGCTGGGCAGGAAGGCCAGCCAGAGATCGCCCCAGTAGTAGAAGTTGACATTGGAGCTCGAGGCGAAGGTGTTGCCGAACTGTTGGATCGGTCCGGGCTCGAGGGGGCCGCCGCCCCAGGTGTCCTGGGTGACGACGTAGGCCGCGGCGGGCAGCGCCGCGAGTAAGGTTACGAGAAGAAAGCCGAGAAAACGTTTCATCATCCCTCCCCTGCGTTGATCCGCACACGAGCCGCAGCCGGGGTGCGGTGATCCATGGTTGTCCTGAGCGCTGCTTCGAGTAACATCGCTGGACGCCGGCCCGGGGCGCCACTCTGATCGGGTAACCTGGCGGGCCGGCGGCTCAACCGTGGCAATTACCGGCTCGCAGCCGGTCGGTTGAGCGGCGGTCTGTACGAGGCTCAGCACCGAGCCGGTGCGAAGCTGGAAAATGAACGTGAGGTACGGTGCCGATTTCTCTACGCATTCGTTGGCGAACGGCGGATTAGCACGGACACCTGGTCATGTTGAAGCCACCCCACGGGACGGCCCGCGACAGAGCTCGTGGTGGACGGACAGGACAGCACGGCCCAATTGTTCAGGCCGGCGTCGGAAAACCAGGCGGGGGACTGGATTAAGCCGGCTCCGAGCTAATGAACCCGGAACTGTTGACAATACTGATCTACGAACAGATTGCAGAACAGATTGCAGTTTAACTTACCGATAGCTTCTTCTACAACTAATATACATCCAAAAGCCCCCGACGGCAAACATTTTTTCGCCTTTTCTTGCCAGTGGGGGCGAAGTATGGTACGATGCCTACCCGCCTTTGGGTAACAAGAAGTGACAAAACGAAGTGCCCGACACACCGCGTCCAACACGCCGCGTCGAACACGAATCGAAGCCGCGGCGACCGGGCGTCGGCAGAGGCTTTGCTCCAGAAGCGAAGAATCAACGAAGAGGTTTGAAGCGATGCAGCGCATCCAACGTCTGGAACAGGAACAGCTCCGCGAGAACGTTCCCGCCTTCAACGTCGGCGACACCATCGAGGTGGCGGTCAAGATCACCGAGGCCTCCAAGACGCGCATCCAGAAGTTCCAGGGTATCGTTATCGCCAAGAAGCACGGCGGCCTGCGCGAGACCTTCACCGTCCGCCGGACCACCGGGACGGGCAACATCGGCGTGGAGCGCATCTTCCCGCTGCACTCCCCCAACGTCTCCGATATCAGGGTCGTGCGTCGGGGCTCGACCAAGCGCGCCAAACTCTACTATCTGCGCGAGAAGATCGGCCGCGCGGCCCGGGTCAAGGACAAGCGCCTTCACTAGCGGACGCCGCGCGTCGACCGCCAGCACCGAGTAGCATCCGATGGGCCACGGCGTCTGACGTGGCCCTTGTCGAACCCAGCGCCGACAACCCGCCGCGACTTTCCCCCGAGCGCCCCAGCGGTTATAATCCCCCCATGAACCAGCCGGATCGCCAGCCGCGCCGACTCCTCGTCATCGCCTACTACTACCCGCCCTTGGGGATGGGTGGGGTCAAGACGGTCATCCCCTATGTGCGCTATCTGGCCGACTACGGCTGGCGGCCCGAGGTGCTGACGGTCAAGCCGATCGCCTACTACGCCCATGACAAGGCGCTGGCCGACGAGCTGCGGCCCTACGCCCCGGTCCATCGCTGCGGCTCCCTGGATCCGGCCCGGCTGCTGCGTCTGGTCAAGGGACCGGGCTACCGGGTCGCCCTGGGGGCCGGGGCCCTGCGCCACGGCGGCCCGCTATCCCGCTTGCAGCACGCCCTGCTGACCCCGGATCCCAAGGTTCTCAGCGCGCCCTTCTTCTACGCCGCCGGGCGGCGCCTGGGACGGGGCGGGCGCTACGCCGCCCTGTTGGTGATCGCCCCGCCCTTCAGCCACCTGGCCCCGGCCGACGCCCTGGCCCGCAGCCTGCACATTCCCTGGATCGGCCATCTGGGCGATCGTTGGGTCGGCGGCTGGGTCAGCGACACGTCGTCGCCGCTGGCCAAACCGGCCGCCGAGCGCGGCGAGCGCCGGGCCGTCGCGCGCTCCCGGGCGCTGCTCTGCGCCTCGCCCCTGGAGACGGAGCTGCTGCGCCGGCGCTATCCCGAGCACCGCCGCAAGATCCTGACCGCGCCGCTGAGCTTCGATCCCGCCCTGCACGACCTGGACCTCGAGCCCGATCCGCGACGCTTCACCGTGGCCATGGTGGGCACCCATCGGGCCGACGAGGGCCTGACGCCGGTGCTGCGGGCGCTCAAACGGCTGGCTCAACATGGCGGGCGCCCGCCGCTCCTGCGCCACCTGGGCTCCAACCGCGGACCGACGGTGCGCGAGGTCGCCGCGGGGCTGGGCTGCGCCGAGCTGGTCGAGGAGCCGGGACAGGTCGATTACCGGGCCAGCCTCGCCGCCATGCATCGGGCCGACGTGCTCCTGTTGACCGTGGCCGGGGACAATCCCCTCGGCCTGCCCGGCCGGACCTCGGACTACGTCGGCGCGGGACGGCCGATCCTGCTGGTGGCCGACAACCACGCCGCCCGCCGCGTCGTCGAGGGCTACGAACTGGGCGCCTGCTGCCGCCCGGACGAGGCGGAGAGGGTCTGCGAATTGCTGCGGGCCGCCCGGGACGGAGCCGGCCCCCTGGCTGTAAGTCCACCCGACGCGTCGAGGGAAAGCTTCGCCGCGCCCCGCCGGGCCCGGCAATTGAGCGAAATCCTCTCCCACTGGTACCCCGATGAACACTAGCCGACCTCCGCGCCGGGTCCTGATGACGGCCTACCACTTCCCGCCCCTGGGCGGCGGCGGGATGCTGCGGGCCCTCAAGCTGGCCCGCTACCTGCCGGCGTGCGGCTGGCGGCCGACGGTGCTCAGCGCCGACGACCCGGCCTTCCACCTGCGGGACCCGGCGGCCCTGGACCAGGTCGACTGCCCCGTCATCCGCGCCCCGGCGCGACGCTACCCCAGCCTGGGCCGCCTGCTCGGGCTCAGCGCCTCCAGCGGCGCCCAACGGAGCTCCGGCGGAACGTCCCCCGGCGGCGGAGCTCTGCGTGCCCGGTTGCGACGCTGCGCCGCCCGCCTCGGCGACCTGCCCGACGCCCAACGGCGCTGGGCCCGGGGCGCCGCGGCGACGGCCGTCGCCCTGCAGCACCAGCGACCCCACGACCTCATCTGGACCACGGGGCCGCCCCAATCCAGCCACCTCGTCGGCCTGCGCCTCAAGGAGCGCTACGCTGCGCCCTGGGTCGTCGACCTGCGCGACAGTTGGACCGTGGGACCTTTCTTCGAGCCCATCTCCGGCTTCCACCGCGCCCTGGCCCGCCGGCTGGAACGCCGCGTCGTCGAGGCCGCCGACGCCCTGGTCTGCGTCAGCCCGTCGATGGCCGAACTCTACCGCCGCGCCTTTCCCGCCGCCGCCGACAAGCTGAGCGTGATCACCAACGGCTACGACGAGGCCGATTTCGCCGGACTGGAGCAGCTCAAACCAGAGCCCGCCAGTATCGGCTACGCCGGCAGTTTCTACGGACCCCGCCGCCCCGACGTCTTCCTCGACGCCCTAACCCGGCTCCACGGCGAGCATCCCGCCCTGCGCTGGCGCTTCATCGGCAGCGCCGGACCCGAGGCCGCCGCCGCGATCGACGACTGCTCCGCCGCCCATCCCGGCCTGCTCGAACGTCGCGGCTCCCTGCCCCACCGCGCCGCCCTGAGCGAACTCGCTCGCTGCGCGGTGCTGCTGCTGGTCATCGCCCCCCAGCCCGGAGCCCAGACCGTCCTGACCGGCAAGCTGTTCGAATACCTGCGCTTGGGACGGCCGATCCTGGCCTGCTGCCCACCCGGTGACGCCGCCCGGTTGATTACCGAGCTCAACGCCGGCAACATCGCCGATCCGCGGGACCCCGCCGCCGTCGGCCGGGCGCTGGCCGCCCTGCTCGAAAACCCGCCCCCTCCCGTCAGCCGTTGCGCCGTCGAGCCCTACGAGCGCCGCCGCCTGGCCGAGCGCACGGCGCGGCTCTTCAACGAACTGGTCGACGATTAGTGACGCTCGGGGCCGCCCTCGTGTCTTATCGCTGCCGAGGGACCGCAGACCGCAGGGGCCGGCGCGGTTCTTGCGACGCCGGATCCCCAGCGGGTCCGGCGTCGATGCAAGAACCGTGACGGACCCGCTGAAACGGCGGAGATTGACAAAACGGCGGGGTCGCCGGACCCCGTCGTTTGAGTTATCAACCTCAGTTAGCCTGAACGAAGTAGAACTGACCGGCTGCGACAGGTTGCCCGGAGACTCGGGATTGCTCGAGCTGCACTACCATCAGCAAGGCAGTACCTACCGAACAGGCCGCTTGTCGAGGACCTAGCGGCTTCAGTTGGTGTCGAAACAGGCTCCCCGTCGTCGGCTCAATCAAGGGGACTGCACCAGCATATTGTAACTGGGCGGTCCTGCTCTGGACCGCCCAGTTACAGTTGAGCGCGGTCAACCGAGGCCAGGCCTCGCCGCCGACCGCCACTTCAGCGCTTGCGGGCCAGCAGCAGGCCGTCGGCGACGGGGATCAGTGTCATCGTCACCCGCTCGTCGTCGCGCACCTTGCGGTTGAGCCGGCCGATGGCCGCGACGGTGGGGTCTGTGTTCTCCGGATCGGCCACCCGGCCGCCCCAGAGGGCGTTGTCGACGACGATCAGCCCGCCCCGGCGCAGCAGGTGCAGCGCCTCTTCGTAATAGTGGTCCTCGTTGTCTTTGTCGGCGTCGATGAACACCAAATCGAACCCGCCGTCGCGGCCCTCGGCGCGCAGGGCGGCCAGTCCGGCGGCGGCCTCGCCCAGCCGCAGCTCGAGGCGTTCCCCCACACCCGCCCGGGCCCAGTAGCGCCGGGCGACGGCGGTGTACTCGGCGCTCTTGTCGAGGCAGACGATCCTGCCGTCCGGCGGCAGAGCGAGGGCCATCGAGAGCGAGCTGTAGCCGGTGAAGGTGCCCAGCTCGAGAATCCGGCGGGCGCCGGTCAGTTCGACCAGCAGAGCCATGAAGCGGCCCTGGACCGGCGAGATCTGCATATCGGGATTGTCCAGCGCGGCGGTCTCGGCGCGCAGCTCGGCCAGCAGGGGCGGCTCGCGCAGGGTCTGCTCGAGCAGGTAGCGCCAGATCCGCTCGGTGATCTGAATGGTGCGGCGGCTCATCGATCCTCCAGTTCGCGGCGTAGACGCTCTAGGCCTGCATCGCGCTCCTCAGGGTCCATGCTGCGCAACTCCGCGAGACGCAGCCCGAGGATGTCGGCCAGGATGACGGCGGCGTAATCGCAGACCCGGTGGGCGTACATCGAGCCCAGGGTGGCCTCCTCGGAGCCCTCGATGAAGACCGCGGTCTCGTCGTCCAGCAGCAGGGCGAGTTCCGCAACGACGGCCCGGCCGTAGCCGGCCAAACGGCCGGCCAGGCTGTCCGTATAAACCAATCCGTCCTCACCGTAGAGATAGAGCATCCAGTGGTTGTGGGTCACATCGGCGCGCAGGCGCTGGAGCAGGTAGGCGCGCTCGGTCAGCACCTCGAAGGCCAGGCGGTCAGCGCCGTAGTCGTTGCGCCACTCCAGGCGGTAGCGACCGAGGGGCTCGAGGTCGAACAGTTCGCCCAGCTCGATCACGGCGGCGCCCCAGTGACCGGCCTCGACCACCGCGGGATGCTCGGCCGGCTCGAGCAGCTCCGCGCCGGAGAGACGAATCTCGGTGTGGTCCGGGGTTTCCAGGATCAGGGGCGCGGTACCCCAGACGACCTCGGCCGGCAGTTCCTCCGCTCCGGTGTTGTGGAACTGCAAGCGGATGCTGAGACCGTCGACGGGCGAGAGGACGGGCTCCGGCGGACCCCAACAGGGCTGGATGATCAGCGGGCCGTCGACGGCGCAGGCCGCGGAGGCGAGGGCCAGGAACAGGACGAGGGCGCTGCATCTAGGCATCACGGCCTCCCGGGAAAAAGCGCAGGGCGTTGGTGAACACCCAGGGCTTGGGGGCGCCGAGGCGGCGGCGGTGGACCTCGAGGCGGTAGGCTCCGGGTTGGCGAACGGTATGGTAGAGGCGGCGGGCCTTACGCCGCTTGACGATCCGCCCGTCGCCGACCAGGGTCAGGCGGGCGGCGGCGGGCAGCTCGACGAAGATCGTCCAGGGGCCGTCGTCGACGTCAGCCGTCGCGCCGAGCTCGAGGCGGTCGCCCCGGGGGTTCTCGGCCCAGACCCGCGCGCCCCGGGAGTCCCACCAGTAGTCCTGGGCGATGAAGCTGCGTCCGGCGACCAGGCAGTCCAGCAAGCGACGCTCGGCCGCCGCGGCCTCGAGCTGCCCCAGCGGTTCGCAGAAGGCGTGGGTGTGCATCGTCGCCAGGGCCAGGGGATAGGGCAGCAGGGGCACCTTGAAGCCGAAGACGTTGTAGGGGCGGCCGTGGTTGTCGTTGCAGCCGACGACGGGAGCCGGCCCTTGGCGCAACTGCTCGTCCCAGCGCAGCAGGGTCATCCGCTTGGGACCCTTGAGCACCCAGGCCGGGAACAGCACGGCCTGCAGCGCCGAGGGCAACCCGCGCAGGTGGTCCTGCCAGTCAGTCATCAGGTCCCAGATGTCGACCAGATCGTAACCGGTGACGCTCCAGTCGCGCCAGGCGTAGCAGCCGATGCCGAAGCGCTCGTTGCCGCGGTGGTCGGGATGGGCGATGACGCCGACGCCGCCGTGTCTATTCACTTCACGGATAAACCCCGCGGGCGGTAGCTGGGACAAATCCTCGGGACCGTCGTAGCCCAGGGCCAGGTAGTGGTTCTGGTCGGGGGTGATCTCGTCGCCGACGCAGAGCAGCAGGGATTGCCGGTCGCCGGGGCGCTCGACCCGGCGGGGACCGTCGTCGCCGGCGACGTACCAACCGTCCCAGCCGTCGCGCCGCGGCTGGAGGGTGTCGTGATCGGTGAGGATGATGAAATCGAGCCCAAGTTCCAGCCCGCAGGCGATGATCCGCCCCACGGACCAGGCGCCGTCGGAGTAGGTCGAGTGGAGGTGGATGACACCGCTGTACTCGCGCAGGCTCACTACATCGGACCGCCGAAGATGAAACTCAGGCCGTACATCGCCGCGGCCCAGATCGCCCACAACACCCCGACGATGCCGAAGGCTTTCTTCTTCGGGATATCGACGATCTCGCTCAGGGCCACGGTGTAGAGGAACACCGTCCAGATGGAAAACAGGTCGATCCGGTCGGCCAGCGATCTCAGCAGCCGCATGTACCATTCGGTCTGTCCCGGCGGAATCAACACCCCCAGGCTGGTCCCGGTGTGGAAGCTCCCCGTCACCCGGAACAGGATCACGTGGACGATGCTCGAGGCGGCGTAGGTCACCAGCCCCAGGGAGGCGACGGCCAGGCCGCGTTTGAAGCCCAAGTGGCGGCCGGTTACGCCGACGGCGACGTTGAGCGCCCCGGCCGCGGCCAGCAGGTAGAGGGTGATCTGGACCAGGGGCACGCCGAAGAAGAAGACGTAGAACAACGGACCCCGGCCGATCTGTTCGCGCCGCTGCTGCAGCATCTCCAGTTGCTGCTCCGGGATCTCGTCGCGGTGCTCGGCGATGTAATCATCGATCTGCTGCCGGCCCTGCTCGATCGCCATGTCCATGATGAAGACCGAGGCGCCCAGGGCGACGACCACGCAGACCAGGGCGAAGACGAACCAGCGCGGACGCTCCTTGAGCGCGCCGAAGGCGTCCTCGGGCGCCGTCACGGCGTCCAGCAACTGGTTCAGCGGGTTCTTGTAGCTGACCGGGGTTTCATTGTCCATCGCACGCACCTTTCGCTTGCGGTCGTAATCGGCTGGGAGCGCAAGACCCGCGCCGCTCTCCGGCGCACCGTCCGCGCGTCAACTCCAGATCAGGGGCAGGGGGGTCAGGGCCCAGGCGGGCAGGAAGCCGCTGAGGTTGACCACCCAGAGGATCAGGACGCTGTAAGCCCCGGCGACGAGATCGTCGATCATGATCCCCCAGCCGCCGGGCAGCTTCTCCGCCGGCCGCGCCGGCCAGACCTTGGCGATGTCGAAGAAGCGGAACAGCAAAAAGGCCAGCGCCAGGTTGAACCACGTCCGCGGCAGATAGCTCAGCACCAGCAGCATCACCGCCCCCTCGTCGACGGTGGCCTGGGAGGGATCCGGGTGCTCGTAGCGCTCGGCCAGCCAGCCGCAGGCCGGCACGCCGAGCAGGAACAGCAGTGCCCCCAGGGCCGGCACCAGCCAGGGCAGCTCCGGCGGCAAAACGACGTAGACGGCGCAGGCCGCCAGACTGGCCACGGTTCCCGAGGCGACGGGGAAGTAGCCCGTCAGGCCGAAGGAGCCGAGCAGCACGGCGGGGAGCTGGACGAGGCGCAGCTTGGGCGGTTTCTTCAGCTTGGTGCGCTTGATAATGCTCATGGCTTAATCCCCAAAGGCTTCGTCTAGGAGTTGTTTGCGGTAGTCGAGATCCACGGCGGCGCGATAGACGAGGGGGTTGTGAACTGCTTTAACATTTGGCAATGGTGAGTATCCCATTTGCGGTTGAGCCTTAACAATAGTTTCCCATTTAGCTAATAACTCATTAGAGATTAGATTAATATCATTATAATCCATTACAAAGCTAACATATATATAAGGATCAGAGCCCTTACTTTTTGTTATCAGCTTAAAGGGTTCTTTGTTATAATGTTTCTTAGTCATGCTTTCGTAACTATCTGGATCTATATCTTCTGGTAAGATGAATCCAATAGAATTGATATGTTGATGATTAGCTGTAAGGGAAAAACCTCTATTGATCGTAAGATTGATTGATAATCCTTTAGTGCAACTTGTTACAAATCTTTCTGGATATTGGTCTAGGTTTGCTATTTCTATTGCCCTTTTCATTAAATCGAAATATCCCTCAATCCATTCCTTTGATGGTGACCTTCTAATCGCCGCCAACAATCGTTTCCGGTGCTCGGCTTCTGTTGTCGGCGTCTTAGTCGCCTTCTTCTTCGAACGCTGATGCAGCTTGGTCTGCGTTCGATGGTTATTCTTCGAGAAGAGAGGCTCGGAGGTGGTGCGTTCGCTGACAGATCTTTCTTTAATCCTCGTTATTCTTTTAGCATCTATAGGTATCTCTTCTGATTCGTTCCATAGATTGGAATACCATTCCCTTAATTCAATGACAATATCGCCTTCGAAAAGTACCGCCGCTTCGTCACGTCTTCCAAATCCCAGATCAGTTAAATTGGCCGAGCCCAGAAGCGCCTTCTCTTTCCCAATGAACACCTTGGCGTGCAACAAATCCTTGTGATGTATTTGATTGTGGTTATTCTTACAGAATTCAATCAAACGCTGTTTGCTTCTGTCAGTTAAAGCATTGAAGCATTCATTGCAATCCGTTATCAAGCGCCATTCTTTGCCTTCGATCAATCGTAATAATATATCAGGATTGAAGTAGGGCACAACTATCGACAAGGAGCCATCCGCGGCGACTTCCTCGATTGCATCCCAAAACGCAGTCGAAGCTTTATCGCCCTCATGCACGATCAGCCGCATCACTCCTCCTCGGCCTCCAGGCCGGAGCGGATCAGCGCGCGGCCCTTGACCAGGTAGTCGACGCCGGAAACCAGGCTCTGCAGGGCGGCCAGACCGACCAGAGACAGGTAGACGATCCGGCAGATGCGGTCGATTTCCGGCGTCCAGGCGCCGCCGGCCTCGACGACGAGGGCGCGCACGGCCAGGAAGGCCACCACAGCGACCACGGCGGTCAGCTGCAGCAGGGTCTTGGCCTTGCCCAGCTTGCTGGAGGGGACCTCGACACCGCGGTGGGCGGCGTAGGCCCGCAGGGCGGTCACCAGCAGCTCGCGCCAGATGACGACGAGGGCGATCCAGAAGGGCACCAGGGGGGTGCCGGGGGTGTGCTCGACCACGGCGAAGGTCACCAGGGCGCCGGCGACGAACAGCTTGTCGGCCAGGGGATCGGCGAAGCGGCCGAAGGCCGAGCCGCTGTCCCGGCGCCGGGCGACGATGCCGTCGACCAGGTCGGTCAGGGCGGCTATCAAAGCCAGGGCCAGGGCGGCGATGTACAGCCCGGTCCCGCCCAGAGCCAGACAGGCCGTGAAGGGAACGGTCAACACCATGCGCACCAGGGTCAGTTTGTTGGGCAGGGTCATGCTTCGGTCGGGGGTTCAGCGGCGGCGGGCTCGGCGCGTAGATCGTAGGGCAGGGCCTCGGTGTAGATGATGCGGCGGAACTCACCGGGGAGCCAGTCATGGCCCCGGGGCAGGACGACCTCGACGAAGCCGTCGACCTCGGGGCAGTGGCGGGCGGCGCGACAGACGGCGCCCTCCTCGGCGATGAAATCGACCAGCACCTGGTCCTCGGTGCCGACGAGGGCGCTGTTCTTCTCCAGGCTGACGGCCTCTTGCAGCTCGTAGAGGGCGCGGCGCCGCAGCTCCTTCTCGGCGGGGGTGACGTCGTCGTCCAGGGCGGCGGCCGGGGTGTTCGGCATGGCGGCGAAGGCGAAGACGCCCAGATGGTCGAAGCGCACCTCGTCGACGAACCTGACCAGTTCGTCGAAGGCGGCGGCGTCCTCACCGGGAAAGCCGACCAGGGCGGTGCCGCGCAGAACGAGATCGGGCACCAGCTCCCGGGCCGCTTCGAGCGTCGCCCGCAGCTCCACGGGACCGCCCTCGCGGTTCATCGCCCGCAACACCCCGGCGTCGGCGTGCTGGAAGGGGAAGTCCAGGTAGGGCACGAACTGGGGCTGGGCGTCCAGGGCGCCGAGGAAAGCCTCGTCGATGCGGGCGGGGTTGGGGTAGAGAACGCGCAGCCAGAGGTCGTCGACGGGCAAGTTGAGGGCCAGCTCGCCGAGGAGGTGTGCCAGGGACGGTTCACCGTAGAGATCGCGACCGTAGGCCGTGGTCTCCTGGGCGATCAGGATCAGCTCCCGGGCGCCGGCCTGGACCAGACCGGCGGCTTCGCCGACGACGGCTTCGAGTTCGCGGCTGCGCTGGGGGCCGCGCAGGCGGGGGATGGCGCAGAAGGCGCAGCCCAGGTCGCAGCCTTCGGCCAGTTTGAGGTAGGCCGTGTGCGGCGGGGTCAGGGCGATGCGCTGGGGCAGGACGTCGGGGTTGCCGTCGTAGGCGCCGCCGGGCTCGCCGAAGCTCACCACGGGGGCTTCGGCCGTTTCAGCGGCTGTTCCGCCGAAGAGTCCGTCGACCAGCTCTCCCAGCCGGGGCAGGGCGCCGGTGCCCGCCAGCAGGTCGATCGCTGGGTACTCGTCGAGCAACCGCTCGCGCAGCTCCTCGACGGCGCAGCCGATCACCGCCAGCCTCGAACCGCCGAAGCGGTCGCGCAGCGAAGCCAGCCGCTCCAGCTCGACCCGTGTCTCCTCGAGGGCCTCGGGCAGAAAGCCGCAGGTGTTGATCAGGTACAGCTCGGCCTCGTCGTCGTCGGTCAGCTCCCAGCCCCGCCGGGACAACTGACCGAGGACGACCTCGGAATCCACCAGGGCCTTGCTGCAGCCCAGGGAGACCAGGTGAACCCGGCGCTGTCGGTGTCGCTCAGTCATCGTCGACCGTTTCCCGGTCTGCGGGCGGCGCCTCGTCGAGGAGGAAGACGATCGAGCGCTCGTTGCGCGGCGCCCGAGCTCGCAGCTTCCACTGCGTCCCGTCGGCGAGTTCGACGTACAGGTGATCGGCGCTGAAGCGCACCCGGTGCAACCGATCCAACCGGCAGCGCTGAAGGCGCCGCTTGTCGTAGGCCAGGACCTCGTCGCCGCGCAGGGCCAATCCGGCCGCGGCGTTCTGGTTGAAGGACAGGTCGGCGAAGGCCGTCAGTTCGTCGGGGTCCAGCTCCAGCCGCCGGGCGACGCGGTTGCGCCGGGCGCCCTTGAGCCGGGAGGAGGCGAAGCGCTGGAGCAGCTCGCCGCGCGCCTCCTCGTCCAGGTGACTGGAGACGACGCCGGGGGCCAGCTCGGCGGCCAGGCGGTAGAGGGGCTCCGGCTCTTCGACACTGTAGATGCCGGGCGCCAGCCAGCGGTCCTGAGCCCGCATGGCGGCGGCGTCGACACTCCAGCGTTCGCCGAAACCCGGATGCTCGGCGAGTTTGTGTTGCAGCCGCAGAACCTCGGCGACGGGGAAATCGGCCTCGACCTCGCCGTCGCGCATGACCAGGGAGCCGATGATGTCCAGGTAGCGACCCCAACCGTGGAACAGCCGGGCGGCCTGGTTCTTCAGCTCCGGCCAGCAGTCCGGAGCCGCGGTGATCGCACCCGCCTCCACGGCCCGGACCAGGGAGCGGAGGGCCTCGGCCAGGGCGCGGGTGCGGGCGGCCAGCTCCCCGTGGACGACGACGAGCTTGCGCTCTTGCAGCATCTGCGTCAACTGGCGGGCCAGCCAGAGCTCACCGGCGGGCCGGCGCACGGCGCGCCGCAGGGCCGAACGCTCGCCGTAGAATTCGCCCCGGGGGGTGAAATCACGCAGCTCGGGCAGACGGGTCGCTTCCTCCATCGGGAACACCTCGCCGCCGACGACGCGGTGCAGGCGGCCGCAGTCCGGACAGGCCAGGCCGTCGCCGTCGGCGTCGCCGCAGGCGAAATCGGCGCCGCAGCGCTCGCAACAGCCGAGGACCAGCTTGTCGCCCGGGGTCAGCAGGTGCGGCAGACCGCACTCACCGCAGGGGGCATGGGGCAGCTCGCGCAGGTGGGTCTGTTCCGTCCGGCAGCGCGGGCAGTAGACCCGGCGGCCCGGGATCAGGCCGTAGCGCACCAGGCCCGTCAGCCCGAAGCCCAGGGCCACCGCACCCCCCGCCGCCAGGGGAATACCGATGAAGATCCCCAGGGGACCGCCGCCGATGATCAGCAGCGCACCCAGCGCCGCCACGGCCAGGCCCAGGCCGCCGTCGCGCAAGGCCCGCTTGAGCCGCTGACTCCGCGTCACCACCCCGCTCATCGCTCCATCCTCAACAGCTCGACGCCCGCCGGGGCCTCGAAAGTGAACTGGCCGTCGGCCAGCGCAATATCCAGCTCGATGTCGGACAGACGGTAGCTGAGCTCGTTGCCCTGCTCGTCGACGAGTTCGATCTGCAGCGGCAGCCAGCGCTCCGTATCGATCCACAGCCGACCGGCGGGGTAGGCCTCGGCCGGGTCCCGCGCCGTCATCCGCAGCCGGACCGTCGCCACGCCGTTGACCTCCTCCTCGCCGTCCAGCTCGTAGGCGTAGTCGCGCTCGAAGTAGCCCACCAGGTCCGTCAGCATCGTCTGCTCGGCGAAGTCCGCGACGGGGCCGTAGAGGCACTGGCCGTTCTTGACCGTGTACAACCAATACGTCTCACCATCGCAGACCAGAATCTGCTCGTAAGGCGTGTGATACTCGATGCGGAAGCGGTCCGGCAGGTCCATCCGCAGGACCCCGAGCAGCACGCGGCGCTGGCCCAGGAGACCCGAAACCGTCACCCGGCGCAGATCACAGGTCAGGGTGTCGGCGTCGGCGTAGGCGGCCTTGACCCGGGCGACGACGTCGTCGACGGTCAGGGCGACGGTCAGGCTTGCCGTCAGGACAAGCAAGAGTAAAAAGGCGGATCGAAAAAGTTTCATCGGTTTCCCGGTTGGAGGGCTTACTGGGGTACGTGGAGGTAAGGTTGGGGGTTCCGCTATCGCGCTTGATTTGCGGGCTGAGACCTTTGAAAAAACCGATGAGGAACGCCGGCGGCTCGACGATCCGGAGCGCCGGAACTGGCACGGTTTTTGCGGAGGCGACACCGTCGGGTCGTTGGCTGCTTCGCCGAGATGCAAAAACCGTGCCAGTTCCGGCCGGTGCGGGTTTGGACCGTCGGGCGGCCGGTTTTCAAAGGTCTCAGCCGTCGGTTGGTTTTAGGGTCGCGCCCGCCAATGCCGGACCACGGCCAGGACCGCCCCTTCGTCGACGTAGCCCGCCTGCAGGCGCAGCGGCTCGGCGGCGCCGACGGGCAGGAACAGCAGGTCCCCGCGGCCGAGGAGTTTCTCCGCTCCGCCCTCGTCGAGGATGACCCGGGAGTCGACGGCGGAGCGCACCTTGAAGGCGGCCCGGCTGGGGAAGTTGGCCTTGAGTACTCCGGTGACGACGTCGACGCTGGGCCGCTGGGTGGCCACCAACAGGTGGAGGCCCACGGCGCGAGCCATCTGGGCCAGACGGGCCAGTGGGGTTTCGACGGATTTGCCGGTGGCGGCCATCAGCTCGGCCAGCTCGTCGACGGCGATCACGATCCAGGGCAGCGGTTCGAGTTCTTTGTCCTCGGCGGCGGCCAGTTCGTTGTAGGTCTCGATGGAGCGGCGCTGGGCCTTGGCCAGCACGGTGTAGCGGCGGTCCATCTCGGCGACCAGTTTCTCCAACTCGACGAGGGCCTTCTGCGGGTCGGTGATCGGCGCGCCGATCAGGTGGGGCAGACCGGCGTAGGGCGCCAGCTCGACCCGGCCGGGATCGATCAGCAGCAGGCGCAGGGTCTGTGGGCCGACCCGGGAGAGCAGGGA
This sequence comes from Candidatus Coatesbacteria bacterium, assembly GCA_014728225.1. Classification (NCBI taxonomy): domain Bacteria; phylum Candidatus Coatesiibacteriota; species Candidatus Coatesiibacteriota bacterium. Next base: position 32,581 of record WJLX01000004.1, read on the forward strand.
CAGCAGCACGGCGTTGAGGAAGACGCTCTTGCCCGAGCCGGTGGTGCCGGCGATCAGCAGGTGGGGCAGTTTGGCCAGATCGGCGATGACGACGGCACCGTCCTGGCCCAGGCCGACGGGGAAGGCCAGGGGGCTGGCGTGGCGTTGCCAGGCCTCGTCCTCCAGCAGCTCGCGCAGGGCGACGATGCGCCGTTCGCTCAACGGAATCTCGAGGTTGACGGTGCCGGCCTCGGAACGCGGCACTACGCGCACCGCCGGGCTTTTCAGCGCCAGGGACAGCTCCGGCGTCAAGCGCTCCAGGCTCTTCAGCCGTTCGCGGGGGGCCAGGCGCAGTTCGAAGACGCCCAGGCTGGGTCCGCGACGGTAGCCGATGATGTTGGCGGCCACCCCGTGCTGTTCGAGGAAGCGGCGCAGCAGCTCGGGGCGCTCGTCGGGCTCTTCCCGGGTCGGCTGGACGGCGGCTTCGGCGCCCAGGGTATCGAGGGGCGGCGGGGCGGCGGCGGCGGGCGCGGCCGGTTCCAGACCGGCGTCGACGGGCTGCTCGATGGATGACGTAGGTTGCTCCCCGTCCGGCGGTCGTTCGCACTTCTCCGACGACGGCGGCTTGGCGGCGCCTTGATGATGCTTATCTCGACCCCGTTTGACCGCCGCGGCCATCCGCTTCCCGCCGCGGCCGAAGAACGCGCCGATCTCGCGCAGCCGCAACCCCGTCGCCAGGGTGAAGCCGAACAACAGCAGCAGGCTTCCCAACAGAACGGTGCCGAAACCCCCCAGGACACTCGTCAGGGAGCCGGAGATCCAGCGGCCGAGCCGACCGCCGTAGAGCGGCCAGGCCCGCTCGGCGCCGACAAGATCGAAGAATAAGGCCAGGGAGCCGATCAACAGCAGGAAACCCAACAATTGACGGCCCAGGCGTTCCGTGGCGGCGCGGATCAACGCCTGACCAGCGTAGATCACCACCAGGGCCAGGGCGAAGCCCAGGTAGCCCACCAGCCAGAGCTGGGCGCGACCCCAACTCAGGCCCCAGGCGCCGACGAAAGACGAGTCTGTGTCTGTCAACGTGGGCGGGGCGCCGGCGTTAAGGTAGGCCGCCAGGCAGACGAAGCTGAACAGTCCGGCCAGGATCAAGACGATCCCCCAGCCGAGGCTGCGTTCACTGCGCTTGCGCTTCTTGCGACGTTTGGCCATGGTGGGTAGGTTCGTGCTTAATGGTATCGACGATGAATCATAGGAGGGGGCGTCAGGGGCGTCACCTTTGAAAATTTAGCTAATCGTTGTTTCGTAGCGCTCCCGTGGGTGTTGGCGCCGGAACCGGCACGGTTTTTGCATGTCGGCGCGGCGGCGGGCGTCTCGCGGGTTGCGCCTCCGCAAAAACCGTGCCGGTTCCGGCGCCGAGGTTGCGGAGGTAGGCGGGGCGGGTGTGGCCGTAATTTTTCAAAGGTGACGCCGGCGGTCCTGATCAGGCGATGGCGATGGTCACCACGCCGGCGATCAGGCAGTAGAAGCCGAAGAGCCAGAAGCGTCCGCTCTGCACGGTGCCCATGACCACGCGGATGGCTCCCAGGGCGGTCAGGAAGGCGGCCAGGCCGCCGACGAAGTAAACGGGCCAGGACAGCCAGTCGGCGCTTTGCAGCACCCCGCCCAGTTCGAGCAGGTTGGCGCCGAGGATCGCCGGCAGGGAGAGCAGGAAGCTGAACTCGGCGGCCCGGCGCTGTTGGATGTCGAGGTGGAGTCCGGCGGCGATAGTTGAGCCGCTGCGGCTGATGCCGGGCAGGATCGCCAGGGCCTGGGCGCCGCCGATGGCGAGGGCGCGCCACCAGTTGGGCGCCGGCGCCGTGTCGTCTTCCGGGCTGTTCTCGGGTTTGCGCTGGCGGCGCAGGCGCAGGCTGAAGAGGATCACCGCCGTCACCAGGAGCATCCAGCCGGCCAGCTCGGGCGACTGGAAGGCCCGTTCGATGTCGCTCTTCCAGAGCAGGCCGACGGCCACCGCGGGGAGGGTGCCGATGATGATCCCGACGAGGAGTTTGCCCAGGCGCTTGTCGCCGGAGGGTAGATCCTTGCCGGTCACGGCGCGCCAGGGGTTGGCGACGAGAACGCGCAACAGGTTGATGAAGCGCCGGCCGAAGTAGACCATCACGGCCAGGGCCGTGGCGAAGTGCAGAAAGACGCCGAAGGCCAGGTTGCCTTCCGGGGTGACGCCCAGCAGTTCGCCGACGATGACCAGATGCCCCGAGCTGGAGATGGGCAGGAACTCGGTGGCGCCCTGGACGAAGCCCAGGGTCGCCGCCTGGAAGAGGTTCAAGGGGTTTTCCTTCCAATGGGGCTGTTAAAAGGATACAACAAAGGGCGTCGGGATGACAGCACTCAAGCCAAGCCGCGGGCGCGGAGCAGCGCGGTGTAGAGCGCGATGTGCTCGGCGGCCAGTTCGGTGAAACTGGTGCGGCGGACGAACTCGTCGCGGGCCGGACCGC